>CAZGBP010000019.1:0-45629 GCA_964524035.1 uncultured Bifidobacteriaceae bacterium | reverse complement strand
TCATCGGAACATTGTTTTGCCTGCAGGCTGCAATTACATTCCGGGTTCCGTCCACATTAACGCGGTAAACTTCTTTCGGAGATTTCGTTCCCCAATCTACAATCGCTGCCGCATGGATTACCAGATCCATGCCAACACAAGCCCTGCTGATGTCATCGGGATTACAGATATCTCCTTTAAAATACCGGATGCGTTCCTCTGTATATACCGGATTATCCTTCAACCCAAAGACAGTGACGGATTGAATACGTAATGGAACATTTGCATCGGTCAGTTCATTCACGATCGCACTGCCCAGGAATCCGGCACCACCGGTGACAAGAATATTCAACTTAGCCTCTGCCATGCCTGACTTATCGTTTCGTTTGCTTATACTCGCGGAAAAATATTCAATTACCAACAGTTATTACAATGGAGAAAGAAATATATCTGGTTCAGGGTATTGATTCGGAATCCTACCGGGATTTCAAGGACCGGATTTATGCTACCGTTGCCGGAGTAAATTCGAAATACACTCCGGAAGCAATCAAGTTTACCATCACAGAGAAAGCCCCGCCTGCCATTTCCGTGATTCCTTTCCGAAAAAAGAAGTTAGCTGCCATTTCTGTTTACTACCCTTCCGCTGCTGTTGTCTCAGCATTTAAAGACCTTGCTGGTTTTAGAGGTGCTTACAAAGTGGAGGAAGCACTACCTGTCAGCTATCAAAAAAACTGGGTTGATGGGGAACGGACACCAGGCGTCTGTCTTCTTACCTTGATTTCCAAAAAGAAGAATATTGATTATGCCACCTTCCTTCATCGCTGGCATAACGGGCATACACCGCTTTCTCTTAAAATACATCCGCTCTGGAACTATGTCCGTAATGAAGTAAAAGAATTACTGACTGAAAACGCGCCTGTATTTAACGGCATTGTTGAAGAGCAAATGCGAAGTGCCGGCGACCTGCTTAATCCATTTACATTTTTTGGAAACCCGCTGATCATTATTCCGCGAATGATTACGGTGTATGCAGATACCAAATCGTTTATTGATTATTCTTCGATGGAAACTTATCTGGCAGCGGAATATCTTATCAAGACAAAATAGCGAGCTAAAAATAGTCGAAGGGTATTTCTTAAAGACTAAATGCTGTATAGAAATGTTCAATCAATGCCAGCCTGCCTGATTTATTCCGGCATCGCTTCGAATCAGAAAAAAATCCCGAAACAAAATCAGGATGATTTCCTGATAACCAGGCTTTGTTTAAATATAATCCCATACTCCTTAAGCAAGTTTTCCGAAAGCAACCAGAGTTTCTGCCCATTCTCTTCATCCATTGCTTTTTCATCCATCTCCTTTCTACCCATCAAAAAAAGGTAATCCAGCGTTTTTCCCTTTACGTCTGATGATGCAGCAAAATAAACTACAGGCTGCACTGCCACTTCAGGTGACCGGAAGAAAATCCTGAAGACCAATTTCAATAATGGTTTGAAAATAGCAGGCGCTTCACGCGCGATATTTGAATTTACCGGTCCGGGGCACAATGCAAATACAGAAAAATTCAGCTGATCAGGGCTATTAATTTTGCTGCTTAGCTCATTGGCAAATGTTGCCAGCAGCAATTTATAGTATCCGTAATACTCCACCGTTTTTCCCATGGAGTACTCCCGGTACCTTCCAAATCCATCCCAATCGAATGCCCGGGGATTTCTGTGACTTTCAGATACCACGAAAATGATTCGCGGAATATCCTTCTCAGAATTATTAAACAAATCATGTTCTAACAACAATCGGGACAGGATGTACTTTGAGAGGTAATTTACCACAAACATTTCCTCAAGGTCTTGTTTGGTTTTCCTGCTTTTACCGGGTACCATCCCTGCATTGTCTACCAGGACATCAAACTTCACCGAAGCAGCTTTAAGCTTATTCACCATTGCAACAATTGAATTGAGGTCGGAAAGATCAACCTGAACCATCTCTACATCGTTGCTGCCCGAATTTTTTTTTACCAGTTCGCCCTTTTCCGGAATGCCGCTGCGGCAGGCCATCCAGATATGGGCACCTCGCTTTGCCAATTGAACTGCTGCTTCCAATCCAAGTCCGGAGCTTGCACCCGTGATCAGAATATTTTTCCCGTCGAGCCGGTCGGTATCGCTGAGCGACACTACGTTTTTCTGCTTGCGAAAAAGGTCGGTGATACCGCTAAGCGTAGCGGTAAATGCATTGGAATATCGCTGTCTGTTTTTTGTCATTACTTAATGCTCCATGAAATGTGCAACCATTTACTGCAATGTCTTTAAAAATTCTAAATAGAAACCCATTTTTTCTTCAACCGTTTTTCCGCTTAATCCGAAATCTTCGAGCCGATACGTGTGTGCCCCGTATTTATTACTGGTGTTCCGTTGTTCCGTTTCCATAAATCGTTTAGCAAGTTCGGCAGAAACAGTTGCATGTTCCCTATAAATAGCTGAAAGTGCCTCCATGGGTGCATTTACCAAATCCGGATAGAACACATCGGTAAAATTCAGCTCGCTGTTTGATTTTCTGAAAGCAATGCCTTTGTCAAGCATATACGCTGTTTTTCTGACCCAATGTTTTGCCACACGCTCAGCAGTGACTGCATTACTGAATATAGACTGACTGTGCGCCACCATGCTCAGGAATGATGGCAGACTCTCGGCAATGTTCCTGTGTGTCCAGATAAACTGGACTTCGTTAAACAGTTTTTTGATGACCGGCAGAAACTCCAGGTGATGCGGGCTCTTCAAAACCCATCTTTTGGCAGGTCGTTGCAGTTGCAGGTACTTCAGCAGTTTGATCATGTATTCATAGGCAACAGACTGGTCTGTTTTTTCGAGCCAGGCGGCATATGACGGCACATACATGGTGGCTTCCGGAGTGGTACTAAGGAAGGTGTTATCAAGCAACAAAATATCTTCCTCCGGTTTTTCAAATTCGACCGGATGAATGGAAAAAAAGCCGGGTGCCATAAGCCGCAATGCTTTTTCACTCATGCGAGCGACTTTAATACGTTCTTCTTTCTCATTGGGCTTTTCGTGAAGCGGAACCGGGTTAATAGCTTCCCAACTCAGCAAGACCCTGTTTTCCGGATCGGCAGCCAGCAGCCTTTGCAATTTGGTTGTGCCTGTTCGCTGCAATCCGCAAATCAACAGTACCGGATAAAGTTGTTGTTCCAGAATTTCCGGATACTTGTTAAAAGCCTGTTCTGCCCTGAGCCGAATCATGAGCATGTTCACCAGCCTTTTTTGGGTAATGAATCTCCCGATGGGTGTCAGTTGCGCTTCCGTATTCACCGCATCCAGCAACCGTTCGAGCGGTTCATCCCAAAAATCTGTTCCAAAGGATTGTAAACCGGTTTGTTTTCGCGCCAGCCTGATGAGATAATCTTTCTCCAATTTGATTTTTGTACCCAGGAAATACGTGCTATGCCATGCACTGTTAACCAGGTTAAACCAGGCCGGCCGTGAGTTGAAACTGGTAGCTGTAACGATTCTCTGCCGCATTACTTTTTCAGTTCAGCAAGTTTAACAACGGTACAATCAGGATCTACCGGTTCAGCGCCATTGATCAAACGATACCAGCGCAGACACATCGTACCCTCTGTATGATTGCAGGTATCAATCCAGTTAGCAAAGCCGTGATTGTCTTTTGAAACAATGATGCGGATGCTGCCATCCTTTTCAGCCACCGCTGAATGTTTGTTTATGCATATGGGGAAGTAACGGTAATCCAGTGACTCCATCCAATAATTGTTCAACTGAAAATTCCAGGTTTCGCAATCTGGAGGTATAAATCTTATCACAAGCGCTTCATCCGGTTTCAGATTCCAATAGCTATGATAATATACAATGTTGGCATCGCCGCCTGCAGCATTTGAAATTTCAGGACTGAAGCGTGGCAACTGATTCGGATGTTTCCGGAATCCATTTGCCCATCTGGAAAAAAGCAGCGGGGCGCCTGCAATAAAAAGTGCAGCAGTCTGAAGACCTTTATCCATTCTTTCAGGAGTAACCTGGTTGGGGCTTTTTTTGCCATTGAGGTTTTCAATCTTCAGAGAAGCGATCACTTCCTTTTCCCGGTTTAAAAAAGTCTGTCTCACAATTAACAGGCTGGTACTGTCTTCTATTTTCAGCCAGTTTTTTCCCTTTTTTGTTTTGCTCAGCATAATCTCAAAGCTTCCATCTGCTTCCAATTGCAGATCATTTTGCTCCAGCACTCCACACGGCGACATTCCGCCCGGTTCTCCATACACTCCATTTTGCGTGAAAAATCCTATATAATTGATCGTGTTTCTTTTGCCGGTTATTCGGTATTCCTGCGCTCCGCTGATCTGTGCATTCTGATAATAATTATCAGGATTGTCTGCTCCCAGTTTCACGGTTTCATGTACCATTCTTCTCAATTCCGGAAATTCCACATCGCCATATTCTACATAAGCCTCCAGGGCAGCACGCGTAAGACGGGTGAGGTACCGCAACCCTTCCGACTGCTGAAAGGCATCGGTAGGTGCGCCCGGGTAAACGAGTGCTGCGCCGGCAGTCTTGAGATGATCACAGAATTCCGACCAGGCTTTTCCCGATACGATTCTTTGTGCGTGCCTATCCGCTTCTGTTTTTCCGGTTAGCTGCAACCACGAAAGACGAAACCATTTTATAAGGCCAAAAATTTTAAAAATGAATTTTCCCATACGCTTTACCCATTCAGATATGCAAGTTCACAAAATATTTCAGATGAATATAAACGTGCTCCATCTGAAATCAACCGGGTTGTAGATTTGTAATGATTACATTTTAGCATTCAGGGTAATTACTTTACATCCTGTTTATGCAAGAGGTTACAGCCTTTGGCTGCAAACAGGAACGGCATTATCCGCCATCTTTTGCCACACCATAATGAAAGATTAACTTTAGCTTATCAAAGGCGGTTGCAAAGCAAATGCGGAAACGGTATCTCATCATTTTGCCAGGGCATCCGAATGAAAAATGAAGCAGCCTTACTTTGGAAATCACCCTTTTCTGAACAGGGACTTTCCTGCAGTTAGCGTCCTCATTTTTACGGAACCTATGTGAAAACTATCAACACAGCATCCATGAGCGAAATCAAAAAAGAAGACATTAAACAAGAAGTATTTAATCTCTATGACGATTATGCACATGACCGTCTGAGCAGACGCGAATTTATGCAACGGTTATCTGTTTATGCGGCAGGTGCTGTTACCGTTTCGTCGCTGATGAGCTTTCTGATGCCGGATTATGCAGGCACTTTACAGGTGAAGGCAGATGATCCACGCATAAATTCAACGTACATCCATTACCAGTCTGTTAAAGGTGGGGGCAGCATTAAAGCATTACTGTCGATGCCTGTTGATTTGAAAACGAAGTCTGGTGGTATAGTTGTGGTGCATGAAAACCGGGGACTAAATCCGTACATTGAAGATGTCGGGAGGAGGGCTGCGCTGGCTGGATTTATTTCTCTTGCACCGGATGCTTTAACTCCGTTGGGCGGTTATCCGGGCAATGATGATGATGGACGCGCATTACAAAGTAAACGTGACAAGAATGAAATGCTGGAGGATTTTATCGCAGCATTTGAGTACCTGAGAAATCATAAAGATTGTAATGGTAAGGTGGGTGTAGTAGGATTTTGTTTTGGCGGATGGGTATCCAATATGATGGCAGTCCGTATTCCGGATTTAGCGGCTGCCGTACCCTACTACGGAGGTCAGCCTGCAAGTGAGGATGTACCGAACATAAAGGCTCCGCTGCTCTTGCATTATGCATCACTGGATACAAGGGTTAATGAAGGCTGGCCGGATTATGAAGCTGCCCTAAAGGCATCAAACAAAAACTATATTGCCTGGATGTATGAAAATGCAAATCATGGATTTCACAACGACACCACACCCCGTTATGACAAAGAAGCGGCTGAACTCTCCTGGAAACGTACGATTGATTTTTTTAATGAGAAGTTAAAGTAACATGGATGCTGGCAAATATTTAGCCACCTGCATTAACTTACTCCAACCAATTTAGCGAATAAAAAAGGTGGCCCATTTAACGGCCACCTTTTCCCATTTTACTATCTGGTTATCTTTTGCCTGAAGGGTTAAATCAGGCAAGCTCAAAGCGGTCAAGGTTCATCACCTTATTCCATGCTGCTATGAAGTCATTAACGAATTTTTCGCCAACATCTGCGCTGCCATATACTTCAGCCAGAGCCCTCAGCTCGGAGTTAGAACCAAAGATGAGGTCAACACGGGTTCCTGTCCATTTAAGTTCACCTGTTACACGGTCATGGCCTTCAAATACATCATTGGATCCCGAAGCCGTCTTCCAGGTGGTACGTAAATCAAGCAGGTTGATGAAGAAGTCGTTAGTGAGTGTTTCGGGGCGTGTGGTGAAGACACCGTAAGCGGACTTGTCGAAGTTGGTATTGAGTACGCGCATACCTCCAACAAGCACGGTCATTTCAGGTGCTGTGAGCGTAAGCAGTTGTGCCTTATCTACCAGCATTTCCTCTGCCGATACGCTGTACCTGGCATTTTTGTAATTACGGAAACCATCGGCAGCGGGCTCCAAAACCGCAAACGATTCCACATCGGTTTGTGCCTGTGTTGCATCGGTGCGTCCGGGTGTAAACGGGACTGACACATTATGTCCGGCATTTTTTGCTGCCTTTTCAATGGCAGCACATCCACCCAGCACAATCAGGTCGGCCAACGAAACCATCTTACCTCCGGATTGGGCATTGTTAAATTCCTTTTGTATGCTTTCAAGCTTATTGAGGACTTTAGCCAACTGAAAAGGATTATTGACTATCCAATCCTTTTGTGGTGCAAGGCGTATGCGTGCACCGTTTGCCCCTCCGCGCTTGTCAGAGCCACGGAATGTTGATGCCGAAGCCCATGCGGCAGATACCAGTTCGGCTACTGACAATCCTGAATCAAGAATTTTGCTTTTCAGCGGCGCTATGTCCTTATCATCAATCAGCTTATGCGTTACAGCAGGAAGTGGGTCCTGCCAGATCAGTTCTTCTGCCGGGACTTCAGGGCCGAGGTAGCGGGCCCGCGGACCCATATCACGATGTGTAAGCTTGAACCATGCCCGTGCGAATGCATCTGCAAACTGATCAGGATGCTCAAGGAAATGCCTGGAAATTTTTTCGTAAGCCGGATCTACCCTCAACGATAAATCAGTGGTAAGCATGAATGGCGCATGACGCTTTGAAGGATCATATGCATCCGGTATGGTACCGTCACCTGCATTATTTTTTGGTTTCCATTGATGAGCGCCCGCGGGACTTTTCGTAAGCTCCCATTCGAAACCGAAAAGGTTTTCAAAAAAATTGTTGCTCCACTTCGTTGGCGTGGTAGTCCAGGCGCCCTCCAGGCCACTGGTGATGGTATCGCCTGCATTACCGGTTCCAAAGGTATTTTTCCATCCGAGGCCCTGCTCTTCAATAGCTGCTCCTGCAGGTTGTGCCCCTACATACTTTCCGGGATCGGCAGCGCCATGTGTTTTGCCGAAGCTGTGGCCACCGGCAATCAAAGCGACCGTCTCTTCATCATTCATAGCCATACGGCCAAATGTTTCCCGAATGTCGCGGGCAGCTGCCAGCGGATCCGGTTTTCCGTTAGGGCCTTCCGGATTCACATAAATCAAACCCATCTGAACGGCCGCAAGCGGATTCTCCAGTTCACGGTCGCCGGAATAGCGTTTA
This sequence comes from uncultured Bifidobacteriaceae bacterium, assembly GCA_964524035.1. Taxonomy (GTDB): domain Bacteria; phylum Bacteroidota; class Bacteroidia; order Chitinophagales; family UBA10324; genus JACCZZ01. The sequence continues at coordinate 37,907 of CAZGBP010000019.1, read as the reverse complement.
TCTCCCAACCACTCTGATTCTGAACCCCAGTAGATATCTTCTTCGGGTTCCCATACATCTTCCCGGCCGCCGCCGAAACCAAATGTTTTAAAGCCCATTGACTCCAGTGCGCAGTTTCCGGCAAGAATCATCAGGTCTGCCCATGAAATTTTTCGGCCATATTTCTGCTTAACCGGCCATAGCAGCAAGCGTGCTTTGTCGAGGTTAGCATTGTCCGGCCAACTATTGAGCGGCGCAAATCGCTGTGTTCCTGATCCGGCACCGCCACGGCCATCGGAAATGCGGTACGTACCGGCGCTGTGCCAGGCCATCCTGATGAAAAGGGGTCCGTAATGGCCATAATCGGCCGGCCACCAATCCTGCGATGTGGTCATCAGATCAAAAATGTCCTTTTTTACGGTATCCAGATCCAGTGACCTGAATGCATCGGCATAGTTGAACTTCTCTCCCATCGGATTTGATAAAGAAGAATGCTGCCTTAGTATGTTTAACTTCAACTGATTAGGCCACCAGTCACGAATGCGCGGACCGGAGCCTGCGCTATGTTTCAATGCGCCATTAGTAAAAGGGCATTTGTTTTCCCCGCTCATACTGTTTGATGAGGTGCCCGAAGGTGTGTTCTTATCCATATCTCATTTGATTTATAAATTGTTAGAAATACTGCGTTTTTATGATCTCTCATTACTGATCAGCTTCACTCAGGGAGCCGGACAAATTACAGAATAATGGCTAATTTCAAAGCACATGAAAATCATACCGGCAAACTGAATTTGCAATACTAAAAACACCGGAATTGCAGGATTGTTTGAAGTTTTTTTTAGCCGCCTTGCTTCGTTAAGCATAATTCTAAAAAAGCAATCTTTCAGATTCCTTACATGGGTAAAAAGCCTTCTTGTTGTTTTGCAATCCTGTCCGACTAATGCGAATCTGTCATGCAACATCAAACAGGATTTCCGGCAACACATTGCCTGATCCTGTCAGGATTACATGAAATACTACAAAGACAAAAGACAGCAGGAATCTTAAATTTGTGGTTGTGAGCTGTTCAAAGCACTTTAGCATAAAGCCGGCAATATGAATTTCCTTATACAATCATTGAAAGAAACTGAATTCGAGCAGCTCTTTGAATTGAGCAATCCGGAGTTAGAAAAAATGGGCATACTGCGAATGACTGTTGATTCCTGCCCCGGTTTCCCGTGCAGGGTAAGCCTGGAAGATGCTGCAATCGGTGAAGAGGTTCTTCTGATGCCTTACAAACACCACAAAGTTAATTCACCATACCAGGCCAGCGGGCCAATTTTTGTCAGAAGAAATGCAAAAACTGCTTCTTTGGAAGTAAATGAAATACCCAAAATGTTAACCCACAGATTGCTTTCACTACGTGGTTATGATAAGAATGGCATCCTGAAATCAGCTCTTGTTACAGAAGGAGCATTTTTAAAGGATATGCTAAACGGTATTTTTGAAGATGCAGAAGTAACCTACATTCATATACACAATGCAAAACCGGGTTGTTACAATTGTGTGGCAGTCAGGGTTTGAAACAAATCCAGATTGTGCAAACGGTATGTGAAAATTTCTGCCGGATACATTTTCAGTTACATAATAAACGCGGGTACGTTAACGGATAAAATAAAACTATGGCGAATAAAACAAAATCCATCCGGCCATTTATTGGTGCTAAGGATTATGAACTGTCCCGAAGTTTTTACAGGGATATGGGATTCGAAGAAGTAATATTATCGAACAACTTGTCCTATTTCAATACAGAAGGAATTGGATTCTATTTACAGGATGCCAATGTACGCGACTGGATAGACAATACCATGGTCTTTCTGGAAGTTGCTGATGTTGCCCGCTATTATGATGAATTATCCGCTTTGGGATTGCCTCTCAAGTATAAGGATGTCCGGTTAAGTCAGATTGTTGTAAAAGACTGGGGCAGAGAATGTTTTTTGCACGATCCTTCTGGTATTCTGTGGCATATTGGAGAGTTTTTCTAAAGCAGCAACCATTTTTGATACCCCGGTTAATACCTTATTCAGTTCGTGACGCGCTTCAACACCAAACTGTTTCCAGGCTAGAAAAAATGGATTGCCTGTTTGAGTTGATGCTTTGGGCTGCTGTGAAACTATTCACTTACGCATATGAATTAATTCAATCAAGAATAGAAAATGCGCAAAATAAGCTCCTTTACTTTTGTTACACTCAATGGCTATTACAAAGGCAACCAGGGTGATACCAGCTGGCATAAACACGGTGAAGAAGAAAGCAAATTCTCTGAAGAACAATTGCAGTCAGGCAATATATTGCTCTTTGGCAGAATCACCTATGAAATGATGTATAGCTTTTGGCCCACACAAGTTGCAAAAGAAATGTTCCCTAAAGTTGCCGAGCGCATGGAACATGCTGACAAGATGGTCATTTCAAACACCATTCAGCATCCTGCATGGAAAAATACAGTAGTCATCAGGGGTGATATCATTGAACAACTAAGAAAGCTAAAATCTACTTCCGGAAAAGACATTACCATTTTGGGAAGTGGCAGTATTATCCATCTGTTAACTGATGCAGGACTGATAGACAACTATGAAATCATGATTGATCCCGTTGTTCTTGGCCAGGGTACCCCTCTTTTCAATGGTATCCTGAATCCGCTGGAGCTGGAGTTATGCGATACCAGGGTATTTAAAAGCAGTGGCAAGGTGTTGCTCACATACAGAAAACGATCCAGTTGAATTCAGTTGCCTTATACAGGCAGAAGCAGTTCTTACTACCGTCAATTGCTCATTAAATAATTTTATAAAATCCATATAAATTGTAACCCGATTAATACCCGTATGCCTAAATGGAACGAAAAGTAATTCTATACATAGCCATGAGTTTAGACGGTTACATCGCGAAACCGGATGATGACCTTGGTTTTCTTTCCATCGTAGCACAGGAAGGAGAAGATTATGGCTATGCAGCATTTGTTAATTCAGTCGACACAGTCATCATGGGCAGCAGGACTTATAAATGGGTCATGCAACAGGTTCAGGAATTCCCGCATGCCGACAAGGATTCATATATTATTACCCGTACGGCTAAAGACAGCATCGGCAAAACAAAATTCTATACCGGAGAACTCAAAGAACTGGTACAACGCCTGAAATCCAAATCCGGTAAAGATATATTCTGTGACGGCGGGGCCGAGATCGTTAATGAACTATTGAAAGACGACCTTATTGACGAATTCATCATATCTGTAATCCCTGTATTGCTTGGAAATGGAATAAGACTTTTCAAAGCTGGCCGGCCGGAACAAAATTTAGCGCTCGTTTCAACAAAACAATTTGACAAAGGGCTCATTCAGCTTCATTACCGGCGACTTAAGAACCGGTAAAAAAATGCGGCTTCCTTTATGATTAGGGTTTGAAAAACCGAAAAAACTCCGTTACTTGTTACTATGACCCCTATTGGTTTCTTATACTTTCAGGCATACCCTTTTCAACAAACTAACCTGCTGAATCGAAAGCCGGCCCAGCATAGTATCCCATGTATGTAATGTCATGCATCAATTGCTAAGATTCACAACCTGTAAGCCCGGAATCATTTTTTTCAAGCAATATGCAATTGTTACTTTTGTTCAATTGCCGTACAATTCCTGTATAACCTGACCATTCATAAAAAATACAGATGATACGATTTGCCTATACCATTTTGTATGTAAAAGATGTGCGAGCGTCATTGAGATTCTATGAAACAGCGTTCGGATTTCAATGCAGGTTCCTATCAGAGGATCATACCTATGCTGAACTGATTTCCGGTGAGACCACGCTTTCATTTGCTTCTATAACGCTTGCAGATTCCAATCTGACCGGCGGCTTTATTCCGGCTGAACGTGACAAAAAGCCATTCGGTATTGAAATAGGTTTTACCACCGGTGATGTCGCAGCGACACTCAAATCATGTGTAGATGCAGGGGCTCTTCTGGTTGAGGAACCAAAAACAAAACCATGGGGGCAGGTGGTTGCCTATGTAAGAGATTTAGACGGGTTCCTGATTGAGATTTGTACACCTATGATTTAAAGTAAAAATTACCAATAACCATAATGACCAATAAAGAAACTGTTGCCATCTACATGGATGGTTTCAACAATGGCGACCATGCTAAAATACTGTCTTGCCTCACCGATGATGTGATATGGGAGATGCCCGGATTTTTTTATCTGTCAGGCAAAGAACAGTTTGACAAAGAAATTGAAAATGATGCCTTTGTTGGCAAGCCGGTTATTACGGTATTTCGTATGGTAGAGGAAGAAAACATTGTAATTGCCGAAGGCGGAGTAATAGCCAAAATGAAAAATGGCGGAACTTTAGATGCAGTCTTTTGCGACATATTCCATTTTCGACAGGATAAAATAAAACAGCTTACAACCTACCTGATGCCCAAAAAGCAACTCTAATCACAATTCGCAGTCCTTTCCTGATTCAGCTGGAAAGCGATCAACTCAACGGCGGTTGTAGCAACTATTTAAAAGGACCCTATGATAAAAAAATCACTCCAAATTTTACTGGTGGTCTTTGCAATACTTATCGGACTGTATCCCATTCTCTACTTCCTACTGGACAGAAAATTTGCATTGCTCGCAACCAAATCTGAAGAACTTTTACACAATGTGTTTTGGAATATTGGATTCTATACGCACATCATTACTGGCGGGTTGGCGCTGCTTATTGGATGGATACAATTCAATGTAAACTTAAGGCGAAAAAACCTGGCCTTTCACAAGCTGACAGGAAAGATTTATGTAATCGCCGTACTGTGCAGTTCAACCAGCGCCCTTTACATCGGATTTTTTGCAACCGGTGGCCCTGTTGCCTCACTGGGCTTTATTTTACTGGCCATCATCTGGTTTGTTACCACATTACTGGCATACATCCATATCAGAAACGGACAGATTGAAAAACATAAAAGACTCATGATTTACAGTTATGCTGCTTGCTTTGCAGCCGTAACCCTGAGAATATGGTTCCCGCTGCTGTTGCTCATTGTTGGTGATTATAACACCGCGTATACACTGGCGGCCTGGTTATGCTGGATTCCTAATTTAATTATTGCGCAGGTCATATCAAGACAGCCAAACATTGTCAGTGTATGAACGACCGGGGTCAATGCCTGGTATCCATTTATTGCCTGTAGCGAAAAGTGAGTTTTATATTAATTTAAAATGGTATTTGATTTCCTTATTAACTTTATTACATTTGAAATAGAAAACAATTCCTTAACCTTCAAAATTTGCCAATCATGAAAACAACGACAAGAGTTTTTTCTCTGGTTTGCCTTGCAAGTCTTTTCACATTTTCAAGATGCACGTTACAGACAGGTGAAAATGGATCTGCGCCTGAAGTGGTTACAAAGCCTGACTTCAACGGATATGAAACCCGGGAAGCATGGGGTGAACATCTTGTTACGGTGTCAGGTTGCAATGATTGTCATACACCAAAGAAAATGACTCCACATGGTCCGGACATTGACAGTTCATTAATGCTTTCCGGCCATCCGGCACAAATGCCACCACCGGACATAGACCGCAAAGAAGTCGAGCAGAAAGGGCTGGCCGTAACCAATACATTAACTGCGTGGGTAGGCCCATGGGGCATTTCTTATGCTGCGAACTTAACTTCAGATGCTACCGGAATAGGCAATTGGGATGAAAGCAATTTTATACGGGCCATCAGGGAAGGTAAATACAAAGGACTGGAAGCTGGCAGGAATCTTTTGCCACCAATGCCCTGGCAAATGTATAGACATTTTACCGATGATGAGTTAAAAGCAATCTTTGCGTATCTCAAATCAACGAAACCAATTAATAACGTTCCTCCCGGAGCACAACAACCCATTTCAGCAGCGCCCTAGGCACTGGATTTTTTACCTTTTCTATTGTTCCTGAATAGGCAAGAGATGCAGTGAACACCCTGTTTTGCCATTTAAAAATGCGTGTGATTACAAGGTAAATAAACAGGAATTACCTCTGTGTGTAACATCTCCTTCGTCTGATTACCGGAGCGTATTGAAGGATGCTGACTCCTTTTCCAGTACGTTCCGGTTGCACATTGGCCGGCCGGAAACCCGGATTCAAACAATGAATTTCCACGGAAGACCATACACCCTTCTCATGACGTTGCGCTTTAAGGAAAACAGCTTCCGGTTCTTTAATTGAAAAAAAACGATAAGCATTATGCATGCAGTTGATCAATTTTTACAAAGGCAGATCAACAGACAAAGTTTGCCCTCTGTACATTACTACATTTTCAATAAGGAGCACATCATACATCATTTTTCAGGTGGATTGGCGGATATAGAAAATAAGAAACCTGCACAGGAAGACACCACGTACCATGCTTTTTCGGTAACAAAAACTTTTACTGCACTTGCAGTAATGCAGCTGGTGGAAAAAAACTGCTGCACCCGGAAGATCCTGTAGTAAAATATTTACCTGACTTTCCTTATGATTCGTCCATCACGGTAAAGCAGCTTTTAACGCATACATCAGGTTTACCAAACCCGATGCCGCTAAACTGGATACATCTTTTAGAAGAACATCAAAAATTTGACAGGAATGCTTTTTTCAGCCGGGTGCTTTCAAAACACAGTCGCACCAGGTTCAGGCCTAATGAAAAATTCGCTTACTCCAATCTTGGATATATTATTCTTGGCATGTTGATAGAAAAGATTTCCGGAATGAAGTATGAGCAATACATTACAGATGCCATAATCAGCAGAGCTGGCCTCCGTAATGAGCTTGGATTCCACATCGCCGATGTAGGCAAACATGCAAAAGGATATCACAAGAGGTACGCGCTATCAAACCTGCTCCTGAGATTTCTCATAGATACACGAAAGTATATGGGCAAACCGGAAGGGAAGTGGACACCGTTCAACTATTATTACGTAAACGGAACTCCCTATGGCGGATTAACCGGAACGCCCTCCGGGTTTGTAAAATACCTGCAGGAACTGATCAAACCCGAATGCCGGCTCATTTCAAATGAATACAAACAATTGTTGTTTCAGGAAAATTATACCAACCATGGCAAGGCCACCGGAATGTGTTTATCCTGGTATTGCGGACAATTGAAAGGAGAAAAATTCTATTGCCATGCCGGCGGAGGTGGTGGTTACTATTGCGAATTAAGGCTTTATCCGGGCCCGGGCACTGGCAGTGTAATCATGCTCAACCGCACCGGAATGACAGATGTGCGCTTCTTAGACAAACTTGATGTTTTCTTTATTGAAACAAAGAAAACCGGTTCCGGCTGAAATAGTTTTGCTTTTTTTGCTGCCGTGGAGGGTTATACCATAATAGAAACAGTAATCCAATTGCAGGCAGAAATCGTAAGATTCCGTTATTAAGTAAGTTGAATAGACCATGCGTTATGTGCAGCATTGGCCTGTGAGCGGATAGCAACCTGCAACCTGTTATATATTATAGCTTCCAATTGAAATACCTGTTTATGTGCAACCGCTGAAATTTATTGAACGCTAATTCATTAATTCGTGAAAAAACAAATTGTTAAGCTCATTGAAAAGTTAGGCTACACCATTTCAAAAAGCGAAAAAAGTGCAGCGCAGTATCCTGATATCATCCATACAGAATTCTGGGAAATTTATAACCTCTGCAGCCAATACACTATGACTTCCGTTGCCAGGATGTATGCATTGTATTGTTCTGTTGCATATGTCTTGTCAAACAACATCAAAGGTTCCTTTGTAGAATGTGGAGTTTGGCGTGGCGGAAGCGCTATGCTTATAGCGAAAATGCTTAACAACCGGAAAATAACTGACCGGAAAATATACTTGTATGATACATTTGAAGGTATGTCAAAGCCAACCAATGCTGATTTGGATTACAGCGGCAGAAGCGCTTCGGAATTACTTAATGAAAATGTACACAACAAGGAAGAATCCGTGTGGTGCCTGGCTGACCTGGCAGATGTACAGCGCAATCTGAGCTTAACCGGTTTTCAGGAATCGAATCTCGTTTATGTGAAAGGAACCGTAGAAACTACTATTCCCGCTGCATTGCCGGAGGGCAGGATCGCATTGCTCCGTTTAGATACCGATTGGTATGAATCAACAAAGCATGAATTAAACCACCTGTTTCCATTGCTGGAACTCAACGGCGTTCTAATTATTGACGACTATGGGCATTGGGAAGGCTGCAGAAAAGCAGTGGATGAATATTTTGCCGAACACAAAACCTGTATTTTGTTGAACAGGATAGATTATACCGGCAGAATAGGAGTAAAGTCGGCTTTGTAGAGATAGAAGCTGCGCCTGAGCAAAAGATTACACTCAACAGCTGCCTGTCAATCAGCTAACGGTTCTCAGTTGCAAAAGCAATTTTCAGCAAGTCATTATCATTCTGAAGCACAGTAGGCTGAATAATGCTGTCCGATTACAGATGGATTCACGATGATACAGCTAAGGAGCTAACAATTTTGCTAAGCAACAGACCTTTTCAAGTTCTTCATGCTCCTGTTGAAACAGATTTAAAATAAATCAACTGCTTTTTTTAGGTTTGCGCTCACAAATTCACTTTAATCTTAAATTTTCAACATTATGGATCAGGTTACCACGTACACCACAAAATTTATGGAATGGCTTGGAGTTTTTGGACCAAAAGTATTAGGTGCTCTTGTTGTATTTATTATCGGTTTGTATTTAACGAACTTTATCGCAAGGCTCGTTTCGAAGGCACTTAATAAAAGAGGTATTGAAGTTTCTCTCCAATCATTTTTAGGCAGCCTTGTCAGCGGCGGCCTTAAAGTATTGCTGCTCATTTCAGTGGCCAGCATGCTTGGGATTGAAACCACTTCCTTTGTTGCTGTAGTTGGTGCACTGGGCCTTGCGGTAGGCCTGGCATTGCAGGGATCCCTTGCCAATTTTGCCGGTGGAGTGTTGCTCCTGGTTTTCAAGCCTTTTAAGGTGGGTGATCTTATTGAGTCCTGTGGCCAAACCGGACACGTGAAGGAAATCCAGATTTTTAATACCATTCTGCTGACGCCGGAAAATAAAACAGTCATTCTCGCAAACGGAGCGGTATCCAATGGTACAATTATCAATTACAGTAAACATGGCAGCCTGCGTGTAGATATTACGATGGCAGTAGCACCCGACAGTGACCTGGAGAAAGCCCGCAAAGTGGCCTTGGATGTCATTTCAGCAAATAAATATGTAATGAAAGAACCGGCACCATCCGTAAACGTGCTTAAAGTGGGTGATGGCATGGTTACCTTCGCAATTCGCCCTTATGCTACTCCGGCAGATTATTGGGATGCCTTTTTTACTGTACAGGAAGATGTAAGAAATGCTTTCGATAAAAATAACATTGCAGGCCCTACACCAACAAGAATAATTATTAATAAATAGAGATCACATTTTTTTATTGAAAAATCCTGTGTTTTATCAATACAGGATTTTTTTTATTTAGAGGCAGACTGCAATGGTTCAGTAAGCATTTGTGCTCCTTTAACTCGGTTTTTTAACCCCTGAGTTAGTTTAATAATATCAATAGCTTGATCACAGCGCATATTTATCCTATCATTTAACAAAAAAAACAATCCCATGAAAAACAAACTACTTTCTGCTGTTGCGGCATTTCTGCTGATAAGCACCCAAATTTTGGCCCAATGTCCAACTCCCAACGGACTTGGTGTAACTGTTGTAGACGGCTCTACTACGCTTCTAACCTGGAACAACATGAACAATGCCACCACTTACAAAGTGAATATCCAGGAAGGAAGCGGTAATCCGGTAACTTTTCAATTCAATACCACAGTTACTACCAACAGTTACACAATCAGCGGGCTTACAGAAGGCGCCAACTACAAATTTAAAGTCCGTTCGATTTGCGGAGGCAACAACTCCAACTGGTCCGATTTTTTCGATTTTACATCAGGTACCGGTACAACGCCTACAACTTGTGATGTACCAACGGGACTTTCTACTGTCGGCATACAGGCAAACTCAGCCAGCCTGACCTGGGATGCAATGGCTAATGCTACCAAATACAAAATTAATTTGCAAAACGCGCAGGGCAATAACAACCCGTTTTCCCTGAATGCAACCCCAACGTCCAATGCATATACTGTAACCGGTCTGCTACCCGGACAGAACTACAAATTTAAAGTTCGGACCATCTGCGGACAAGGCATAAAAAGCAACTTTTCAGCTTATACGGTCTTTACTACCGCCCCTCAGAAATTAGGTGAAAAAGTAGGCGCAATAAGCGTTTCAGCTTATCCAAATCCGGCGTCGGATCAATTGACTGTGCAATGCCATGCATTGACTTCTTCAGCACGCATACAACTGGCAGATCAACTGGGGCGTATCGTTTATGATGAAGTCACGGAAGGAGACATAGCTACCCATCATATTTCCGTAGCGCAATATCCAGCGGGTATTTATTATCTCCTTGTAACTTCAGGTAACCAGGTGATCGGTAAGAAGTTGCAGATCGCCAAATAGTATAGCAGCGATTCTACATAACCGTGTCATTGCGCCAATCATGCACTGATGCGGTTATGCTTTTATTACTAAATTACCATCAGTTTCAGGAAGCATCACTACATAATACGATACACTTTCAGACATGCTAAAATCTCACAAGGTTAGTTTGTTCAATTTAACGCAGGAAGTCAATAATTCCTGTTTAAAAACTACCCTTACAAAGTGATCCTTCTATATGTTAAACCAGTACTATCTTTGATCAGCAATTTTTTTCAGGTATTGCCCCCTCAGCATCAAAACCAAATCATGGAAAGCTATGTGCAGTATGATACAGCCATTGCCGGCGATTAAAAATAGAATAGCCGGATAATCAAATAACCGGAAGTTTTATGAAAACAAAAATCATCCTGATTGCCCTTGCCAGGCTCCTTGCAGTAATATTAGCCACGATGGCTATAACTTTTTTAATGGGTAAACTGGCTCCTCCTCCGAAAGGTACAGGATTCGACTCCCTGGACTATGTGCTGTTGCCGTTTTACACCGCAATTATTGCAGGTATGGTAACTTTTGTGAGTACCCTGATCAACCGGTATACCGGAAGAAAAGTGTTTTATATTTCACTATTAATTTGTACGCTGTTTGTAGTGTTATTGTATGTAAGGATTTTAAATATATGAGGTGAAGCTGTTACAAAAAAGCTATACCCGGAGATACCGGAACATCATTCATTTCAAATCTTAACATAGTATAGTACTTGTGTTACCATTCCGTTTGCAGCATATTCTTTGTTAGAAATATATGCACGAGGTCCGATTTGCTATCTTAGCTTACACGAAGCAGGTATTTCATCAGAAAGAGAAGTGATTCACCAACACAAGTTAACAGCATGAAAAATATCTTCATTACTGCGCTACTCTTACAGGTATTCGTTCGGCAATCATTTTGCCAGAAAGCAACAACTGATAACGTAAATTACAAACTTTACCTGGCACAAATTGCGGCAGCTGAAGCATTGATTCAACTGAATAAAGTCAGCGAGGCAGATCAATACCTGAATGCATGCGATGAAGCGTACAGGGGGCTTGAATGGCAGTTCCTGCAGGCTGCATTGGACCAGAGCAGCGAAACATATAAAAATCCTGGAGGAAGCGTTGTTGCAGATGTTAAAATCAGCCACGACGGAAAATTTGTGGCAGCCTGCGGATCTGACCACTTGATAACCCTCTATACGTATCCGGAGTTTAAAAAAGTCAATGAATTAAAAGGTCATAAGGCGGCAGTTACTACACTTGACTTCAGCAGTGATGGCAAAAAACTTGCTTCCGGCGGAAGAGATCATGCCGTCATCATCTGGGATACAGAAACGGGTAATCAGGTTGCAAAAAATGACAGTTCGTTTTCACAGGGTATCTATCAGCTTCGGTTTAATCCGGATAATTCACTGTTGGGTGTGGTTTCCTGGGAGCGGCAAAAGGACAGGGCTCCATATATTTTTGGTTTCGTAAAACTCCTGGATGGCAATCATGCAGGTGAAATAAGCAAGACAGAAACTGACAACCATCCTGCCTCAGGCATTGTCTTTACGCAAGATCGCATGGATATGATCATCTCCACGTGGGGAGAAGTGGCCTATTCGTATAACATTGCAACCGGCAAAATGAACTGGAAATTTGATTTGTCAGATCCGGCTGAGTATAATGCCTTCCATAGCATTGCCATTTGTACTCAGCAAAACAGGGTTGCCCTTGGCAGCACCGATCACCGTGTTTATATTCTTGATGCCGCTGATGGCAAAGTGCTTCATAAGATAGAATCCTGGCTTGGGCATTCAAAAAACGTAAAGGCCATTAGTTTCAGCAACGACGGAAAGTTGCTTTCCACAGCAGGCGATGATCAGACAATCCTGGTTTGGAATACAAATGATTTTTCAAAAAAGTATGTTTTGAAAGGGCATACAAACACGGTAACCGCAGTCGCATGGGCTCAAGGTTCCAACACCATCCTTTCAACTTCACTTGACAGCACAATGAAGATATGGGAGCTCGATAAATCATTTGAAACCAGCTATGAAATATGTGACTTTGGACCCTGGCAAACGCCACTCATGCCGGATCGAAAAAGTTTTGCCGCTCCATGTTCCGATAAGAAACTCAGCATCTACGAAGCAGCTACCGGAACAGCGATTGCAGACTTCGGTATGCAAAGCGGGCTCTGCGCCGAAATCAGTAAAGATGGTAAGACTTTGGTAACGGCAAGTTTTGATGGAATTGTAAGGGCCTGGGATGTACCAGGCAGCCGTGAGCTCAAAACCCTGAGAGGACACACTTCAAGAGTAGATGGGGTTGCCTATTTGAATACCACAAAACAAATTCTTTCTGTAGGAGACAGCACCCTGCGTATTTGGGCTATGGAGACAGACCGTGATCCAACCATACTGCGTTTTGAAGCTGCGCCCTTCAGGATCGTATTAAATGCTGATGAATCTATTGTATGCATTGGATTCAGTAATGGCATGGTGCGACTGCTTGATACAAAAAACTGGGCAGTGCAGAACAATATTCAGGCTAGTAACGGCCTGCAGGAAATGGCTGTCAGCTCCACGGGTAATCTGCTTGCGCTCTTCTGTGGAAGAAACATTGAAATCTGGGACTCGCGTAACGGCAAGCTGTTACAGATACTTAAAGGTCATGAAAAACGGGGATATGGCCTTTGCTTTTCTAAAGATGGAAAATATCTTTTGAGCGGAGCAGGCGATCAGACTTTCAGATTTTGGAATCTTTCCACAGGCGCATGCACGTTAACTTACCATGGGTTTCAATCGGATATCTATAATGCAAAGTTTATCTCTCAAAAGGAGATCCTCCTGACCACTTCAGAAGGCAAGGTCAGTTATTTTATGTTTTAATTGCACTCCCCGCTGAAACAGAGTCCTTTCAGAATTTATGCGCACGATGGTTAGTTTTTTAAGCAATGATATTAATCATGGTTGCAAATAATGCCTTCCCGTATTTTCGTGCGTTGCTTATCAAAAAAACGATCCGCTACATTTAACAAAATATAAATGAGCCAGGCAACTGATGTACAGCCCGAATTGACAGAGCTTACTCTTAATAACTAATGAATTTGTATGAATGATCAACATCATTTTAAACCGGAAAGCCTGATGATGTCGTATGGTTATAAACCAGCGCTATCGGAAGGTGCCATCAAATCTCCCATTTTTCAAACATCCACTTTTGTATTTAAGAGTGCAGAAGAAGGAAAAGCCCTCTTTGAAGTAGCGTATGGGTTACGTGAAAGGAGAATCAATGAAGAACTTGGCCTGATCTACAGCCGCATCAACAATCCTGACCTTGAAATATTGGAAAACCGGTTAACGCTCTGGGATGGAGCTGAAGAATGCGCAGTTTTTGAAAGTGGTATGTCGGCCATCACCACCACCCTTCTTGAAATGCTTCATCCCGGCGAATTGCTGCTTTTCAGCACTCCCCTTTACGGAGGCACCGATCATTTCATACACACTTTTCTGAAAAAAATTGGTATTCACACGCTGGCATTTAAACCCGGGCAGGAAGAGAATGAGATTGTCAGCATGATAGAGCAAACGGGAAAAGCAGATCAACTGGCCATGATCTTTATTGAGACTCCGGCTAATCCAACGAATGCACTTATTGACATTGCCTGTTGTAAAAGAATCGCTGATCATTTCAGCTCCCCTGAAAAAAAAGTATACGTTGCCGTTGATAATACCTATATGGGCCCGTTATGGCAGCATCCTTTGAAGCATGGGGCTGACTTTTCTATTTATTCTGCCACCAAGTATATTGGTGGCCATAGCGATGTGGTTGCCGGCGCCTGCTGCGGCAGTAAAAATCTTATTGGAAGGGTGAAAACATTGCGAACCTTTCTGGGAAATATGGCAGGCCCCTGGACAGGGTGGCTTTTATTACGAAGCCTGGAAACATTAAAAGTAAGAATGGAACAACAGGCAGCCAATGCGATTAAGGTCGCTGAATTCCTAAGCCATCATCCGAAAGTTGAAAAAGTTTATTTCCCCGGACTTTTAAAAAAGGATACCCGTGAATATGAAATATTCCAAAGGCAATATTCATCTGCCGGAGCAATGATTTCATTTGATGTTAAAGGTGGTGAAGCCGAAGCTTTCCGTTTCCTTAATCATTTGAAAATGATCAAGCTGGCAGTCAGTTTAGGTGGAACAGAATCTCTGGCCGAACATCCTGCAACCATGACGCATGCAAGTGTTGATCCGGTGCATAAAAAGGAAATGTCCATCACCGAAAAACTAGTCAGGCTATCCATTGGAGTGGAACACTATGACGATATTATCTGGGATATTAAGCAGGCACTTGAAAAAGTATGAACACAATTGTACCACACGTTAAGGAATTTTCGTCAGGTGGTTCCACGTGTATTTTCAGTAGATCATGATCTTCTGCGTAAATGAAACCCTTTCAGAGTTTATTTGCATCAGGTACATGCCTTCTGAAAGTAAAGACAGATCTATGGCTATTTGCGAAGTAACATTCAGGGCCATGTTTGAATAGACGACCTCTCCCAGAAGACTATAAATCTTAATCCCAACAGCAGCATTTTCAAATGCATCCGAAGAAATATTCAGGATTCCATCTGTTGGATTTGGAAATACACTCACCGGAAATTCAATAAAGGATGCCGGGTCTATGGCAGAATAGCAGGGTACAATGTATGGATTGGATGGAGATCCTTCCGGGCAGCCATCCACCCAACTGGCAGCATCACAGAAATTTCCAAAAAGGTTTACCAGTTCCAGGGTAAATCCGTTGCCGGCAGCGCCTTGTGGCCAGGTTGCCGATGAACTGTAAATGACAGACTGAACTAACTTTCCCGATGAATCAAACAGGCGAATGGCATCACTTATGTTGTTTAATCCAAAATCAAACGGACCGGATTTGCTGCTGACAGATGGAAATCTGGAATTGAATTTTACAGAATCATTGAAAAGCACGAAGTATCCTGATGGTAATAAAACAGTGCTATCAGGTATCGCAAAAAGATGTGTATCGTCTTCATCACTAAAAATCCATCCGGAAATATCAATTGCCGTGATCCCTGTATTCAGTAGTTCCACCCAATCTCCGGCGTCGGCAACAGGTGATGAATGGTAATTTATTTCGTTGAACAGGATCGCTTCAGGGCAATTGACATATGGACCGCCGGGTGATCCGCCGATACATCCTTCAAACCAGCTTTCCGGCAATGACGGATCAAGCGAATCAGCGAGAAGCTCCAGCGTTCGACCAAAACCATCAGCGGCCTGTGGCCAGGGAATGGAATCTTCATAATGAAACGTCAAGACCTGCTCGCCTGTTTGGTCATAAATACTGATTGATTCTGCGCTATTGTTAAATCCAAACCCGAGAAGGCCCGAAACGGTATACCCCGGATGCTGTGTGTAAAACTTCGCGGTGTCCTCTGCTACTACCACCCGGTTGCCGGGTTGCAATATGGTTCCGGAAGGAAAAACATAATTATGATAATAAACGCCATCTTTAATCTTCCAACCGGAAATATCCAGTACACCGTTACCATAATTATGCAACTCTATCCAGTCTCCGGCATCCCGGGTACTGTCTGAATGGTAATTCAGTTCACTTACTGATATCCTTCCCACATACGGAGTGCTTGTAAATACTGCATTAAAAACCGCATCTGTGGTAATGTTCAGTTTTAGGGAATCCAGGGTATCAATTGCACTCAAAACTGCATTGGTGTCCCAATAAGCAAATTCAAATCCCGGGTTTGGAATAGCGCTGATTGTTACCGGATTGCCCCTAAAATATACGCCAGTCCAGGGCAACGGTCCGGGTATGATAGTTGAAATCTTTATTTTCCCTGCGCCGGCCGGTACTGCATTTAAGGTAACTTCCACCTGGTCTGCCAGTGATAAATTATTTTGAATATGGTTTCGCACCTGTGCATTCCTCTCCGAAAGCTGAAACTGAAACTCATTATGCCGTTCAATAAAATCAGTCATTTGCTGGCTAATGTTATTCGGATCTCCCCAGCGCAGATACTCCTGCTGCATCTCAAGAACCGTCTGGTTGAACATACTGTTCTCCACTGAAGAAGTGCGGCTGATATCATAGGAAGTATTCATCAGGTCTGCATAGCGGTTGATGAAGTAGTTCCTGTATCTTGGGTTAAGCATTGCTTTCAGCCATATACCCACATAAGGATCCGAAGGACTTTGGTCCAGCATATATTGTATATGATCAAAGTAACAATCCGTCCATCCGTTCGGGCTCATGGCAAGTTCAAGATCTATCAGGCAAAACCTCCAGCGAAACTCAGTTTTATCAGAACAGTAGATCTTGATGTTATTCCAGGGCCAATCAACATTTCCCATCCACGATTCAGCAATAATATAATCGGTGTACCATGTCATATCAAAATAATGATCTGCCATAGACCAAAATTCCGGATCGGTGTGATCCAGGTTCATAAATGCTTCCAAAGAGCTGTAGAATCCATCAACTGATCCCAATACCGGCCGTAATATTCCTCCATACCAAAAACTCTGGGACAGGATGTCTGTAGAATCAGCATCTGCATTATCCATTGTTTCAAAATATTCTGCATCCAGTTTCTCACGTAACTCATATAATCCAAAATAGCCGCCATTAATATAGACCGACACCGGCCGCCAGGCTGAATAATAGTTATTGGTTTCTCCTCCCAGGATTTCGGTCTGACAGGCATCTTTATAAGGATAAACCAGGTATTGATTACTGCCGTTTCTCAGATAAAATTTACCATACTTACTTCGGTAAGGCCTGTTGGGGATCAATGGATAGTTAACAGCCGAATCTCCTAAAACGGCATCATCCATTTCCAGGCGAAAGGAATGCTGCGGATTCGAACGGCTTCCACCGGCGCCGCCATCAACCTGCATGCCTGCATTACTGGAAAAAATAAGCTGGTGTGCTGAATCAAAATATTCCACATAGGCCGCTTTCTCCCAATCGAAAGCCCAGTTATCAAATATGCCGGTAGCACCATAAAGATTTGAATGATCGGTTACTACAGAAATAACAGGTGTTACATGATCAACTCCGAGGAGGTACGATGCAACAGTAATGGTGCTGGGTAACAAACTATCGCTAAATGCACGCGCTTTCAGCACATTGGCATAGTATATCGCTACCGGTTGTCCGGTATACAAGGGTGCATCGGTTGTGGGATCACTTCCATCCAGCGTGTAATGAATTTCCGCATCCGTTCCATTCGGATTGAGGATACTTACACTAAACGGGCTATCATACAAACCTGAAGGAACAGAAAAAGACGGCGGTGTAAGATAGCCGGTATATGGCATTTCAAAGTTATTCGTAGCGGAAGGTGTACCCATTGCAAAAAGTACCTTGGTGGATGATGAATCCGGAAAAGAACCATTACTGTTATCCAGGTTTCCGGCATTCACAAAGAGGTTGCTCAACATTTCGCCCGATGGAGAATAGAGATAAATGGTTTCACCCGATTTGGCAATGCTGAAGTTTGTATGAAGATTGCCATTGGTATCTACTATTTCGAATAAGGTAGAAACCTCATCCACTGATACCAGCTTCATAGAAATGTCGATATAATCATAAAACGTATTTGGATCAGTAGCTGCTACATCAAAACCAAGGCTGGAAATAGTGCCGGCCGTCAAGCCTGCAGCGGAAAGTTCGGCCGCACGTATAATAAATTGATTTTTTGCTGCCCAGTACCAGTTACCATAAGGTGCAGGATAATCGTAAGGTGAATTTTGAATGGTTCCGTCATCAATGGTGACGCTGTTCAATTGTACATTCGGGCGCTGATTCACTTTAGTGCCATAGCTTGCTGAACAGATATACGGGCTGCCATCCTGGAAAGCAAACACGCAGGAACTATAGGTTGTTGCAGTTTGATTGAATACGGAATTGGTGGTGTATCCGGTGGAACTGTAAGAACAGGTATTGATTAGAATATTGGAAAGGCCATCCCAATAAAATGGAGTGGAGAACTGATGTGTATTCCAGCCAACCACGGGATTGTAATAGCCTGAATTATGCACGGGAACGAAGCCGGAAACAGGTTTTCTATCCTTCCCGCTGCAAAAAATTGTCCGGTATTCGCCCGGCATCATTGGAACAGCCGGGAGCACCCATTTTAGAGGAGTTGCCGGATCATCGGTCAGCGAATAACCATTTAAGTTTATAGTATCATTGGTAGTATTGTACAATTCGATCCAGTCGGGAAACTCCCCGTTCTCATCGGCAATGGTTGAATAATTTTTATTGGACCCCTCGTTAATTACAACCTGCGCCTTAACAACCGGGCAAGATGCCAGGAGCAGCCCAGTTAACAAGCTAACCATTTTCAATGGCAGACAATTTACCAATAGCCGGAATGAGACGCCGCTGTTTAAAAAATCTGAAACGTATTGCATTAATACATTATTCCCGTTTTCTACCTGGTTATTCCTGAACAACATCATTGGCTGTGGTATGCCAGCCATTCAGCACAAGCAGATGCAAGATACTTTTAAAAAATGGTAGTTTGGAAAGAAGTAAGCATGTAACTGTGTATGAAGAATACCGGTGGTAAAAAAATTAACAACCGTCATTGACATCTAACAAATATTCTGTTCTTTCACCATCTGTTAAATCAAGTAGCGGTAATATATGCCCATTCAGAAAACAAAGTCCAGCATCCTCCGGGTGTTCAAATTGATCAGGCAATCACTGAACGGCGAACAGCAGGATTATACCAAGGGCAGCATTCCGAGATCTGTTTTTCTCCTGGCGATTCCAATGATTCTGGAACTCAGCCTTGAAAGCGTTTTTGCATTGGTTGATATCTATTTCGTCAGTAAGCTGGGCCAAAATTCTATTGCTACTGTTGGTTTAACTGAGTCTGTAATCACCATTATCTACTCTATCTCCATCGGGTTGAGCACAGCGGCTACAGCCATCGTGGCCAGAAGGATTGGTGAAAAAAATCCGGAAGCAGCCGCTCATGCAGGAGCTCAATCGCTAATTATTGCGCTAATTGTAACCATTGTGGTATCTGTTGCCGGTGTAGTATTTGCCCCCGATATTCTCTCGCTGATGGGGGCAAGCTCCGAGGTGGTTACGGAAGGTGCTGTCTTTACCCGGATCATGTTTGGTGGTAGTGCCGCCATTATCCTCTTGTTTTTGATCAATGGTATCTTCCGCGGGGCGGGTGATGCCGCGATGGCTATGAAGAGCTTATGGATTGCCAGCCTCATCAACATTATTCTTTGTCCCATACTTATTCATTACTTCGGATTGAAGGGCGCTGCCATCGCCACCGTGGTCGGAAGAAGCTCCGGTGTGGTTTATCAGTGTTATCATTTATTTAAAGGAAGTGGCATCCTGCGTTTTAAAATGCATCACTTCAGGATTGACCACGCACTCATCAAATCAATCATCCATATTGGCTGGCCGGCAACGTTTCAATTTATTATCGCAAGTGGCAGCTGGATTGTGCTGGCACGGCTTGTGGCGGAAACAGGCGGTACTTCAGCTTCAGCGGGCTATCAGATCGCCATCCGAAACGTTGTGTTTTTTATTCTGCCGGCCTGGGGGCTCAGCAATGCTGCCGCAACACTGGTTGGACAAAACCTGGGCGCGGGGCAAATTGAAAGAGCTGAAAAAAGTGTGATGCTGACTACAAAATACAATGCCTTGTTTATGAGTTTCGTGATGGTCTTGTTTCTCTTTTTTTCACCACCGATCATATCCTTTTTTACGACTGATCCGGCGGTAATTGCATATGGTGTTCAATCCCTCCAAATTATCGGGTCCGCCTATATATTTTACGGAATCAGCATGGTGATGATGCAGGCTTTGAATGGTGCCGGCGATACCAGGACACCAACCATCATTAATTTCGCCTGCTTCTGGATGTTTCAAATACCGCTTGCCTACTTTCTTGCCTATACTATAAATCTGAACGTTACAGGTGTATTTATTGCTATACCGGTGGCAGAGACCCTGATTGCTGTTGTTGCCTGGTACTACTTTAAAAAAGGCAAATGGAAGGAAGTGAAGGTTTAAACAGTGCAGCAATAAAACCGGAGCTTTTGAAACTACTAACTTATGAATTTACCTTATCCGGAAGAAAATGAATTTATCCATCACTTCAGGTTAAACCCTGAAGCGTGGCTATTCGCTGTAACCGAAACATGCCTCCGCCATCAACTTGCTTTTAAAAAATTGTCACCCTTTTCTAGTGGCTCTAACCTGATTGCTGCCATTGATAAGCGGTATGTAATTAAGATCTTCCCTCCTTTTCATCGGCATCAATGGGAAAGTGAATACACGGTATTGGAATTTCTGCAAGGCAAACTATCATTCCCTGTTCCGGAACTGATTGCTTATGGTGAAAGGCCCGATCATTGGACCTATATCATCATTACTTTGCTGGATGGAATCACATTAGATCATACCTGGAATAACTGCAGTAAGAAAAACCGGATCCTGTTGCTTCACCAGGTTGGTGAAATGATGGCTGAAGTGCATGCGCTACCTTCAGGGAATCTTCCGGCATTAGCACCTGCCTGGCCAGTTTTTCTTCAGCAACAATTAAATGATTTTCGAAAACGTCATGTAAAACAAGGCATGCCCGGTTGGTTTGTTGAACAGTGTGATGACTATGTAAACGAAACGGTACAGTTGCTTCCTCCTGTAATAAAACCGGTTCTGCTTACCGGTGAGTATACGCCGTTCAACTTGTTATCGTCTGTGACAAACCACTTCCAGACTATTTGCGGGATGATTGATTTTGGCGATGCCATGACCGGCTTCAGCGAGTATGACCTGCTCGGGCCTTTAATGTTTCTTGCAGCCGGTGATGGTAAATTGATCCATAGCCTGCTGAAAGGTTATGGCTATTCGGCTGCTCAGATGGATGCCACGCTGCATAAGCGTTTGATTGGATTACAAATACTGCACCGCTATAGCAACTTTGATGCACAATTAAAAATTAAAGGCTGGCGAAGCAAAGTAAAAGACATGAAAGCGCTGGAAGCATTGATTTGGCCTTTGAACTGATGCTGTTTCAACACAAAAATTGTGATTGCTATCTTTAAGTTCATACTTCATGCTTTTTTTGTTACCATAAAATTTCACCTGACGCTCAAATTCCTGAAGGAACGATGCACAACCTATTCCAGTATCCATTCTCTTTGGAAATTACCAGGTTCCAACAAAAAAATCAACTCAGCATTTTGCAAACCCAAACACAATCAAATGCAAAGGCTTAACTTAAATCCGTTTCCAGTATTAGAAACAGAACGGTTGTTATTACGACAGCTTACCGAAGACGATGCACAGGAGATCTTTATTCATCGATCGGATAAACGGATATTGGAATTCATAGATATTCCGATTGCTTCTTCAATAGAAGATGCCCTTGCATTCATCAAAAAGATCAACAATCTGATTGCTGCCAATGAATCGGCCTATTGGGGCATTCAGCTGAAAGGCCGGCGGCAAATTATCGGAACAATCTGTCTCTGGAATGTAGATTACAAGGATGAAAAAGCCGAAACCGGGTATGTCCTCCATCCCGATTTCCAGGGCAAGGGTTTTATGCAGGAGTCAATTACCGCCGTTATTGATTTTGGTTTCCATAATCTGGATCTGAAGAAGATGGTAGCGGAGGTTCATCATAACAATCTGCCCTCTATTAAACTACTCAGGAGAAATGGATTTACATTCGATTCCTTATCCGGCGATTTTGAAATCTACTCACTCAAAAATCCACTTCCTGAAAAAATTAAATATTAGGTTGCTGCTTCCGGAAATAAACTGAGAAACCATGGCAATCGAAATCCGATCTCACAGCATTACACTTACCAGTTCCTTAAAAAGTTTATACGCGACCATAGCTGTCATGTTATTGATATCTCGATGAGGATTGTATTCCACTATGTCGGCACCAACTACAGGCACATTGATCTGCTGAACCAAACTGATCACATCCCGTGTGGTCAACCCTCCCGGTTCATGATGGGAAACGCCGGGAGCAAAGGCCGGATCGAGCGCATCAAGATCGAGAGAAATATAAAGCGGGCCACTGAGTTGTCGAATAAATGACAGATTAAAATCCTTTGCGGCAATCACGTTAACCTGAAACCGGTCAGCCTGCTCACGCTGATGGGTACTCAATGTCCGAATACCAACCTGTGTTAACGATGTAATGAGCTTTCTTTCCATTACCCTGGCAAATGGGGAAGCATGCGAATAGGGATTCTTTTCAAAGAGATCATACAGGTCTGCATGCGCATCAATATGCAGTACATGCAAGGGCTGATACGCAGCAGCATATGCTTCCAGGATAGGAAATGTAATGGCATGATCTCCGCCAAGACTGATTACTTTTGATTTCGCGGCAATCAATTCACTGATTCGGTTACGAATCAATGTATGTGCAGCTAATCCGGTTGCTTCCCCTATCTCCAGGTCACCGGCATCATGATGCGTTCGTCCGCTCAAAATTTCCGTGCCGCATTCTGAAAACGCATTTGCCGAACCGTCCGCTTCCATTTGCCTGATTCTTTTGGGTGCAGCAGCAGCACCTCTTAAAAAAGAAGAGTTGGCATCGTAGGGAATTCCAAGCAATGTGATCATGATTAAGGTGCGGTTTGTAAGAATGCCGGCATTTGGCACGCACAATTTACCTGTAATTTTTATCTCAATTGAAGGTTATCCTATATCTTGTACCAATCAATCGAACCCGCAGACTTAATTTCAAATTGCAGAAGATTACTTTAACGATGGTGATGCAATTCATACATTCCTTCACTCCACCCAAATGATCACATGCTTAAACAATATTCATTCTGGCTAAAGACGGCCATCATCTTACAGGTGATCACCGCTGCCGCACACTCCATGAGTTTTTTCTTCACTCCGGAAGGTACTACCGACCAGGAACGCCTGTTGATTGACCTGATGCAAAATTACCATACAGATATGGGCGCAGGATTCAGCCCCTCCACCATGAACATCATGACGGCTTTCAGCGCCTGCTTTACCTTGCTATACCTGTTTGGAGCATTGGTAAATGGTTACCTGCTTCGCCGCAAAACGGATAAGCAAACTATGAAAGGCATGGTAACCATTAACCTGATTGTATTTGGTGTTTGCTTTATAGTGATGGCCCTGAACACTTTTCTGCCTCCGATCATTTTCACCGGCATGGTTTTCCTCTGCCTCATTTGCAGCAGGCTTACTTTTTCAAAATCATAGCATATGTCAATCCTGGCTCACCTGGCTGTTTCTCAAAAAAGGAATGATGAAGAGCCAAATATAAAACTGGCAGAAGCTATTGTTGCTTCAAACAACAAATCAGCAGTAAAGGAGCTTATTCAATACCTGCATCATCAAAACAAGGGCATCCGTCACGACTGCATTAAGGTATTGTATGAGACCGGAAATCGTAAACCGGACTTAATCGCTCCTTATGTGGAGAATTTCCTGGAACTCATAACATCGGCCGACAACAGGATGGTCTGGGGTGCAATGGCCGCACTTGATGCAATGGCTTTGGAAAACCCGGCGGTAATTCATAAAAACAGAAAGCAGATTGAATCGGCAGCTATCAAAGGTTCTGTAATAACAAGGGATCATGCAGTAGGAATCTTCATTAAGCTGTGCAGTATCAGCAGTTATGCCGATGAAATGTTTAACCTGCTGTTGTTGCAACTCCAAACGTGTCCTGTAAATCAATTGAACATGTATGCGGAACGGATGTTGCCGGTAATTACCAACAAACAAAAAACTGCCTTTACGGAAGCGCTCCTTCGCAGAATACCGGAACTGGAAAAAAAATCACAGGAAACAAGGCTTAGGAAAGTACTTAAAAAAACAGGGGCTGCATAACTCTGCAGGCATTCATGCAGCTAAAAATGATGCTGTAGAAAACCGGTTTTACATTTTTTCGTGCGGAGACATTCCTTTTTCTGATAATTTAAATAACTTGCTATCATTAAACTATTCTCTGTTACAGCAAAATCCCTTCTCTATGAAACGAGTTACCGGCATTGGCGGCATTTTTTTTAAATGTGAGGATACGGCCAAACAAAAATCATGGTACCAGAAGCACCTGGGCATGGAAATGAATGAATGGGGCGGATCCATATTCTGGTGGCGCGACGCGGATCACCCGGAAAAGAAATGCAGCACGAGCTGGAGTACATTCAAAAACGACACTACTTACTTTAAACCGAGCAAGAAACCTTATATGTTCAACTACCGTGTTGAGAACCTGGAAGCCTTGATGAAGGTACTGAAAGAGGAAGGCGTTGAACAGGTCGGAGAAATACAAGAGTATGAGTATGGGAAGTTTGCCTGGATCATGGATCCGGAAGGCAATAAGATTGAACTGTGGGAACCTGTTGACGAAAAATTATAACAGCAGCTCATCACCGGATTGTTTCAGTTAGCTGCTGCAAATGGAACAAATGCTTCAGCAGATGAAATGCTTCATACTACATGCTGCAGTTTCGCTGCTTCATAAATTTTAATGGCTTTAAAGTACCGGCCCGGGTAAATCTATTTTTTGTTACTCGCTAAATAAACGGAAATGAAAAAAAAGAGGTGGTTACTCTTTTTTATTTGCTGGCTGATGCTGCTGGTTACCGTGAATCAGTATCTTTTTTGTCCACAATACCGTTTCATTCCCCCTGAACCTTTTCGGGGTACCTACCTCTACAATCCGTATGAAGGGGAAGAGTTTAACGATTGGAAAAAATGCAACTTTCACGCTCATGTTAGAGCCTGGATGGGTCTCACCAATGGTACTTCAACCGCTGCTGCTGCTGCTGAAACATACGATTCGCTGGGTTATCACATACATTGCATTTCAAACTATCAGCAGGTTGAAACTTATGGAAATGACCAGCCTGATTACCTGGAAGCGTATGAACATGGTTATGGAATCCTCAAGAATCATCAGACCGTATTAGGCACTGCTAAAGTAGTTTGGACAGATTTTATTTGGCCTCAGACACTTTCCAATAAACAACATATCCTAAAAACACTTCGCACTATAGACAGCAGTCATATCATCATCAATCATCCGTCAAACAGGAATTCGTACCCCGCCGATAATTTTACCTGGCTCAGGGGCTACGACTACATCGAAATATTCCCTTCCGGTTCCTTTGCCGCTTTCGACTCCGCATTATCTGCAGGCAGGCCTGTGTTTTGTGTTGCCAATGATGATGCACATGACATCACAAACCCGCAGGAGGTTGGCCGTTATTGCACCTGGGTTGGCGCACAAACTGCTGATAAAGCGAGCATTCTTCAGGCATTAAAGGCAGGCAGGAGTTACATTATGGTAATCAACAATAAACCGGGGCAAAGTTTTGAGGATAAACAGAAGCGGGTTAAAGCCGGGCTGCAAACGATGAAACACGTACAGATCAGAAATGATACTATGTTGATTGCCATTAATGATACCGGTGCCATCGCCTTTTACGGACAGGGTGGTAAAATGCTAAGTGCATCCGATGATTGTGTTACTGCATTTTATGTTATTAGGCCGGAAGATACTTATGTTAGGGCACGAATATTTTATCGTGATGGAAATGAAATCAATCTTAACCCGGTGTTCCGTTATGATCAGTCACTGCCTGACGACATCCTGCCTTCAGTTAATGAGACCAAAACGCTCTTATTCCGGGTAGCCGGTACTTTCATCCTTATTGCTTTTCCAATCCTTTTCTATTTCTTTCCCTTCAGACGAAAACTTTCATGAACAACACCGTTCCTGAATTATTTGCTGGCTGCATGGAGAGGTTTATCTTGTAGCACCAATAACTGCATATGCCTGCACGAAATACCTACACTCCATTGCTGATCATGCTGGCAGGCGCACTTTTTTTTATACCCTTCCTCGGTGCAGTACATTTATTTGACTGGGATGAAATCAACTTTGCGGAGAGTGCGAGGGAAATGATGGTAACCGGTGACTACACCAAGGTTCAGATAAACTATCTGCCCTTCCCGGAAAAGCCACCGCTATTCTTCTGGTTGCAGGCAGTCAGCATGCACCTCTTCGGTGTGAATGAGTTTGCGGCCCGGCTTCCGAATGCAATAACCGGCATAATAACGCTGCTCACCCTTTATATGATAGGTAAGAAATACTACAGCAGCCGCTTTGGACTTCTTTGGGCATTGTGCATGTTAGGTTCCTTCCTGCCTCACCTGTATTTCAAATCAGGCATTATTGACCCGGTATTCAACTTTTTCATTTTCATGGGTATCTTCTTCCTGATACAACTGGCAGCACAAGGGAATAAATCAACCAGGATGAAGTATTCGGTATACTCCGGTATTTTCATAGGATTAGGTACACTGACCAAAGGGCCCGTTGCCCTGTTGATCCTGCTATTGTGTGCAGCTGTATATTGGATCTGCAAAAGTTTCCGGCGCTTCCCTGCATTTCGGGAATGGTTACTTTTTTTCATAGCCTTTTTTCTGGTTTCGGGTATTTGGTTTGCCATTGATATTTGGGAAAACGGAATTGGTATTTTCGGACAGTTCATCCTATATCAATTGGAACTGCTTACCCAACCTGTAGCCGGTCACGGCGGGCCCTGGTATTATCATTTTGTGGTGGTAGCAGTGGGTTGCTTCCCTGTTTCAATAATTGCATTACCCGCACTTTTTAAAAATAGTTTTCAAAAAGATTCAGTGGATTTTCATCGCTGGATGCAGATTTTATTTTGGTCCGTGATCATACTCTTCTCATTGGTTACAACAAAAATTGTCCACTACTCTTCACTTACTTATTTTCCGTTAGCATTTCTTGCCGCAAGAGTATTGGACGATGTATTGCTGCATACCAAACGTCTTGCGCGATGGCAACTGTTTTTACTTGGACTGACAGGTTCATTCTTTGCCATCTTATTGGCCGGTGTGCCCTGGCTGGCACAACGCAAAGAACTGTTAATACCCTACCTGGATGATCCCTTTGCAGTGGATTGCCTGCGTACCGATGTTCAATGGAATGGTTCCGAAATACTGATTGGAATACTGTATTTGCTTTGCCTGTTAATTGCCGTTGTACTATTGTTTGCTGCAAAAAACAAGCAGGGCATCATCGTGCTCTTTCTGTCAACCGCCTTGTGTATGTTTGTTTACCTTAAAGCTGTCGTACCAAAAATTGAAGCTTATTCCCAAGGGCCAGCCATCCGTTTCTATCAAAGCCTGCAAGGAAAAAGCGTATATGTGATCCCGCTGGGATTTAAAAGCTATGCACACTATTTCTATTTCCAAAAACCAGCAGGTGATAAGCTGCAGAGCAATAATGAAGAATGGCTGCTGCGCGGAGAGGTGGACCGGCCCGCTTATTTTGTATTGAAAACCACTTCCATGAGCCGAATGGAGGAATATGAAGATGTAAGGTTTATTCGTAAAGAAGGTGGTTTTGCATTTTATGTGCGCGAACCGGCATTAAAGGTGCCTTGATCTTTTCCGTTGGCCATTTTGAATATATTTCCCGGAACATAATTCATTATGCAAAAAAATAAGGCAACGCTTGCATGTGGAATAGATTGAGCAAAACTTGATTCCAGGTAGGCTGCTCAGTTATAGGAACCGTTGTGATTACCGGTAATAAACGTCGTCAGCAGTCATTGCATCAGAATTCATACTTCATTCCAATAGTCCCTGCAATACCAAATCTTGTTGCAAAAGACTCACCATTAAAATAGATCTGCTTACTGAGTTTGCCTTCTGCATTGGCTACAATGCTGAAGCGGTCTGCAATTCGCAAAGTGCCTCCGAATGGAAATCTAAGCTCCATCAATAGTGATCCTGAAGCTGCTATTGTATTTTTTGTGTCATCAAGTGTTTCAAAATATTGAATGGTGTTAATACCATTACTGAAGGTATCTGACTCTATAGTCTGTATAAAACTGCCATACTGCTCGAGTATCACAGGATGCAGTGATGTGCCTATAGCGGCACCTAAACCAAAATATGCCCCTACTCTTTTTGATGGATCTGTTTTGAAAATATAATCGCCGCTGAAACCCAATACAGGCGTCCACTCGGTGTAATAAGCATAATTGCCAATGATAGAATCAACCAATAAGGTATCCCGGTCTAAAAAACTGGTGTTATGATAAACATAGGGTTGATAATAAAGGCCAAATAGCAGCTCACGGCTTTCCAGGAAACGCTCCTGCTTCCTGCTATATGGTTCAAAACCCAATTGCGCATAAAACCGCATTCCCTTCAGCACATCAGCTGTGTTCACTTTATCATCAGGTAGTATGAATGGAATTCCTCCTTCACTCTCCGCGCTGATGGAAAACCGGCCCTGGTTGTATTCAGTTAAGTCAATGGGTGTGAAATCGTTCTCATCTCTTGCCAGCAATTTTATTTTATCCAGTGAAGCAGGCTCTGAAGGTGACCAGAGCTGAATCCCGATATTTACAGACGAAAGCTGCAGTGAACCTGATGGCGCAGGTTGTGCCAATGCCAATGTGGTATATGCAGTTAACATCAATAACTGGACGGCCATTGCACGTAAGAGAGATCTAAACCGGATCAACATGTGGCTTACCTTTTAGAAATGAATGGCTACAAATATAAGTGCTGCGAACCGGCTGCCTGTTCCATCTTCCTTTGGAGGACTTGGTAATTGCATTCAAAATACCGGCTCTTCCCATTTCAACGTGCTGATCAGCTTAATGATATCCGGTTTAATAAAATTCACTACCGGCGCAATAGAATCTGCATTGGGAGTATTGTAAAAATATAAAGAGCCGCGCAGAAAGTGTGTTGTACTGTCGGTCACGAAAAACTGCACCGCCGATGCGGCATTGCCACCCACTTCATAATAAATTCCATACACGTTATTGGGAGTCTCCAGGATATTTTCTTCAATATAATCCGCTTTTATTGTATGCTTGAAGGTGAGTTTATGCGCATCTTCTGAAAGTTGTTGCAATGTTGTTGCGCCTGATAGTTCTTTGTAGCTGAGATAAAGGTTTCCGTTTAATGTCGGAAAAGTAATATTGAACCAGCAAGGATTATCCGGCACGGTATCTAAAAATACGGTGTCACGGTTAATCACCCCATAGGCGGGATAGTCGAAGTTGAAAGGGCATATGCCGTTATCGAAATGTTTATAGCTTCTCTCGGGCAATACAATCTTAAAGTAACCCCGTGGCTTTGGTGTATATGAAGTCTCGCAACCCTGTACAGCCAATAGCAGATAAAAAACAAATGCGGTAACTATCAGGCCGGTGACGTGCCGCAAACCAAACTTATTTCGCAGATCAATCATTTTTATGCTGATGTAGCAGTCTCCCCTTTCATGCGTGTTACTTTCACTTTATTGATCCTGTAATTCTCTACGGTTAAAACGGTAAACAGGAAGGCCTCGTATCCCACCGTTTCATTGGGCTGCGGAATCGTGCCGCGAATTTCCAGTATCAGTCCGCCCAGGGAATCGGAATCGCTTTTCACCTCATCAAAATAATCTTCCGGCAGCCGCAGCACTTTGCAGAAATCGTTAATAGGTGTTTTTCCCTCAAAAATGAAATTATCCTCGTCAAGTTGCGTGTAATCCACTTCTATACGCTCATCGGTTTCGTCGCGAATATCGCCGATAATTTCCTCAACAATATCTTCAAGTGTAACCAGTCCTGCCGTGCGCCCGTATTCATCCACCACCAAAGCAAGGTGCCGTTGCTGACTTTGCAGTTCCAGGAGGAGTTCAGATATTTTTTTGCCTTCCGGAACAAAGTATGCCTCCCGTATCAGTTGCTGCCAGTTACGGTTTGCCGGTTCCTGCAGGAAGGTGAGCAGGTCTTTGGTATAAAGAATTCCTATAATATGATCGAGGTTTTCACGGTAAACAGGAAGCCGGGAGTATCCTACATCACGTACCGTTTGCAATAGTTGAGAAAACTCCGTCTTTTCATTGATACAAAACATATCCAGCCGCGACTTCATAATCTGCCGTACCACAATGGTTCTGAATTTCAAAATCCCCTGCAGGATGGGAATACCATCATCATGCCCCGTTGTTTCCTCCACCAGTTGCTCTTCCGGTTTTTCCATCACTTCTTCTTCCAACCCTTCATTCTTACGGGAAAATCGCTTCTCAATAAAATAAGAACACTCGATGATGAATTCGGTAAAAGGGTAAAGCAGCCTGCTCAGCACAAACAAGGGCGTGCCCATGGCTTTTGACCAAAGGATATTATTCTTTCCGCCGAAAAATTTCGGGAGTATTTCCTGGCTCAA
Organism: uncultured Bifidobacteriaceae bacterium; assembly: GCA_964524035.1. Taxonomy (GTDB): domain Bacteria; phylum Bacteroidota; class Bacteroidia; order Chitinophagales; family UBA10324; genus JACCZZ01. Next base: position 7,082 of record CAZGBP010000019.1, on the reverse strand, counting down.
GAGCAAGAGCAAAATCAGGATGATAATTTCAATCGTGTATTCCAGCCAGGAAAGGGAAGAGCCCCCGAAGAGATGAATGCCAATTCTTACGGCTAGAAAAAGTACCGTTACATTCACCACCATTTGCAGCATTTTCACCAACACGAGCAGGTGACGCGGTCGCGCCATCAGGTGTTGAATATGCCGGAAAGTACGGGGGCTCTTCTTTTCTAAATCTGACAACTCACTGGATGTAAGTGAAAACAGGGCATGTTCACCACCTGAAATCAGAAAGGAGAAGAACAGCAGCAAAAAAGTAATAAATGAAAAGATGATTACTTCTGTCTGAAACGATTGAATAAGCGCAAGAGGCACCATCAAAAATTCCGTAATTGCCGCACTGCCTGTAGGATCCAAATGAGTTTTGCTTTAGTCAGGCAACTTTAGAATGGGAGATCGTCAGCGACCTGTTCACCAACGGCAGCCACCTCCGGTTCCGGTCCACCGGGACTATCAGCCGGCTTGCGGTCGAGCATGTTGAAGGTCTCGGCCACAATGTCGGTGCGGTAGCGTTTGATGTTCTCTTTGTCGGTGTAACTGCTTGATTTGATTTTCCCTTCCAGGTAAATAGCACTGCCTTTTTTCAGGTACTTCTCTGCAGTTTCTGCGAGTTTCCGCCAGCATACTATATTATGCCATTCGGTTTGTTCTACGCGGTTGCCGCTTTTGTCGTTGTACACTTCTGTGGTAGCCAATGAAAACTTGGCAACAACGAGCCCACCTTCAAGGTGATTTACTTCGGGATCTTTTCCAAGATGCCCAACGAGGATAACTTTGTTTACGCCTCTCATAAGGATAAAATTTTGGGTTAAAAAATATATTCACAGCTAAAATAGTATTTTTTTAATTCGGCAATGGGATTTTTTTTGAAGCTATACCAAAATTCCGGAAGTCATACTAACTGAATAACCCGCGCTTCTGCCCAGCGACCGGATTTTATTAATGTGGTATCTGTCACAACCCTTCATTACCAGTCATCTCCCTCATCCCGCAATTGCGCCAGGTAATTGTTGATCAAAACAGGAAATCCAAACATCTTCAGCTTTGACTTTTTTATTTGCAACCAGCCTTCCGGAAGCGGTTTCTTTACAATGGAAAGCGGTACCCTGGCAAACTGTGCAAAAATATTTTGATGCGTTAATTTATGTGCTACTACATCAGAAATACCATTCACTTTTATTTTTCCTCCTTTAAAGAAAGTGGTCTGCTGCCAAGCTTTCAGGAAATCATTTTGCGATTGGCGGCTTGCCGTTTCTAAAACCGGAAACTGGTACAATCCCTTCCAGATATCTTTATCAGTTCGCTTTTCAATGATTACCTCCTTATCATTCTCCAGCACCAGGAAATGAAACCACCTGTTGCGTATGCCGGCCTTTTTTGATTTTACCGGCAACTCAAAGACCGTATTACTTTTATAAGCACTGCACTGCTTCTTAAAAATGCAGGTTGGGCATTCCGGCGTGGCAGGTTTGCATACCCGCGCGCCGAAGTTCATGATGGCCTGATTATATGCTGCCGGATTTTTTTTATCAAGCAGTTGCTGCGCCAGTTCGCTGAATAGTTTCTTTCCTTTTGTTGAATCCACTGCTTCGCTGATACCGAAATAGCGCGAAAGCACCCGAAAAACATTACCATCCACCACGGCATGTGGCAGGTCAAAAGCAAAGGAGGCAATAGCAGCCGCTGAATAAGGGCCTACGCCTTTTAAATTCAATATCCTCTCATAAGTTGAAGGAAATTTTCCCTCCGCGTCATTTACAATTTGCCTGGCTGCTGCATGCAAGTTTCTTGCTCTGGTATAATAGCCCAACCCTTCCCATGCTTTCAAAACTTCTTCCTCCCTGGCTTTTGCAAGGTGTTTTACCGTTGGAAATTTTTTGGTGATGCGTTCATAGTAAGGCCATCCCTGTTCCACGCGCGTTTGTTGCAGAATGATCTCAGACAACCATATTTTATAAGGGTCCCTGGTATTCTTCCAGGGCATGCTGCGGGGGTTGGCTACATGCCATTGGAGAAGCTTATTAACGAAAAAGCGGAACATGATTAAGCAAGTATCGCAAATTTCGATAAGCTCTGAATAGTTTAATCAAGGCTGAAGCAACTTTTCTTACGAAATACCAATGCAGATAGGCGCTTGATGACCCAATAATGATATGAAGGTTTCAGAAGCTGCTTTGAATTGAATAAGCATGTTGGTAATAATACCTGCCCTTCGGCGCTGGGTACATTCATTTTAATTTGAGAGACTTAGCGTATAGCAGCTAACCGCCCATGTGGCGGAATTTAAAAAGCTAATGATCCTTTCAGGTGTTTCTCAAAATATAATGTTACTGGTTCTTTGAACCGGGAATCATCTACTCAAAAACCATAAAATCCTGAAGGCAGTATATCAGGCTTACATCAACAAACTTTTCAAAGGATTCAATTCAAGATACTTCTTCCACCTATTCCAATAATATGTCGTCCACCCCTTCTTAATACTATCTGCATGCTTATCAGGAAGATTCGCATGTACCATATTAAGCACAGCATTCTTTCCCTGTTGCTCAAAAGTGAGCATGAAAATGGAATCCTGTTCACCTTCATCCCAATCAGCGGCCTTCCAGGTTTGAACGATCATCTTGTTTTTCACCAGCAACAGGTTTTTACCGGTTATGTAATCGTCACCTGCTGAATACCTTGCACCTTCTTTTTCAGAAATTTTGGTGAAGGTACCGGTTGCCGCAGAATGCTTTTTCGCATTCATATACAGTTCATACAGTTCGCCGGCAGTGGCATTCTTGAAAACGACCTTTTGGGTGATGGTTTTAGACATGGATTGCGGTTTTGGTGTATAAAGTTAACGAATAGGATGTAGAACCAGGATACGGGAGCCAGGAAGCAGGAGCCAGGATACAGGAGCCAGGATACAGGACGTAAGTGGCAAGACATAGGATTTAAGACGTAAGACTTCTAGTCATTCACTTCTCATTACTCAATACTCACTTCTCGCTACTCACTACTCAATACTCTCCTACTTAATTTAAAATTCACCAGATGCTTCACCGTTCGGATTTTTTTGCGAAATTTGCGCCCTTACTTTTTCAAAACAGATTAATAGTTAGTTACTTATAAATCAAATTACTCCATGAGAAAAGCGGATTTGATTACGAAGATTTCAGATAAAACCGGCATTGCCAAAGTTGATGTATTGGTTACCCTGGAGTCGTTTTTCAAGGAAATTAAAGAATCGCTGAAACAAGGCGAAAACGTGTATGTAAGAGGTTTTGGAAGTTTTATCGTGAAAAAACGCCGTCAGAAGATCGGCCGTAATATCAAGAAGAACGAGGCCATCATCATTCCTGAGCATTTTATTCCTGCCTTTAAGCCCGCTAAAACCTTTATGGACAAGGTGAAAGGCACGGTTCCGGCCCAAAAATAAGCTGATTTGAGGATTCAACAGGTCATTTTGCTGGTAAGTGGGGTTGCTTTGGTGGCAATTCTCTTTTTATTTGGCGTCACCAAAGCCCCTAAGAAAGAAGAGGTGCCAATGCCGGGTGCCATGCAGGAGGGAGTTAGTGCCGGTATGGTCAGCGTCGATTTCGATGACATCCTGAATAAAGCCCGGCTTACTCTTTCAGACAATCAGCGCGATTCAATAGCCATGGTGGAAATGAGCCTCGAAAAAAGCAGGGGTGAAAAGGATAAAGCGCAGACGCTAATACACCTTGGCGAAGATTGGACCAGGACAGGCAATATTATCGTGGCCGGAAAATACTACGCGGAAGCAGCAGCCATAAACAACGATATCAAAACCTGGGAAGAGGCCGCCAACCGTTTCTTTATGGGTTTTCCAAATGCCGCCGATTCAACCGTCAGGATTTTTGCAGTGCAGGAAGCTATTAAGTGTTACGAAGAGCTTCGAAAACTGGATACAGCCAACCAGGAATACCCCATCAGGCAGGCTTTATGCTACATAGACGGGCAGGGACAGGTGATGCAGGGTGTTACTATTTTAAAAGAGGTAGAAAAGAAATATCCGGACAACCTGGAAATGAACCTGGCCCTCGGACGGCTGGCTGTCGTTTCCGGGCAGTATGATAAAGCTGCAGCAAGACTGGAGAAGGTTGTGAAACTTCATCCTGATAATGCCGAAGCGTATTTCCACCTGGCTGAAGCCTATCGCGCTTTGGGCAAGAAACAAGAAGCCATAAAAGCGCTGGAGTCGTGCAAGTTGCTGGTAGAAGATGCCGATTTCAGGGCGCAGATCGATTTATATATTAACCAAATCAAAAATCAATAAACAATGCCATCAGGTAAGAAGAGAAAAAGACATAAAATGGCTACCCACAAGCGGAAAAAACGTTTGCGCAAAAACCGTCATAAGAAGAAGTCACGTTAATTTCTTCGCTGCAGTTTTTTTGCAGGAAGAGTATTTGCCACTTGCCGGTGTTTTTCAATAATCCTCAATGATTGAAAGCACCGGATTTTATAAGGAACATTTCCTGGCAACTCTTCCATCAAGATTTTCCCGGCAAGCGACCTAATGAACTATTCAATACATCAGTCTCCTGAACCATTCTTTTGATTGGCAAATCTGCTGATGGAGTCGCGGCCGGTATTTTCACCCGCTGAAGGTATACTACATGGAGCAGGCAGCATTTTCGCCTGCGGCAATTATTGAGAAAGGATTTTCCTGCCTCAATACTTCCATTGCTGAAACAACGTAGAAACCTGTCATTTAGCTGTCTGGCCGCAACCATAACCAGACAGAATATGCCGATTTCTTTTGAAATCCTGCATGGCACATTTCCCGGAAGGGAATCACTAGTTAATTGTGGTGTCGTGAACAGGGAATTAATAATTGACTCCGGTCCGAACGGAGTAGAGATTGCTTTGCTGGAAGATAAAGTACTGGTCGAACTGCACCAGGAGAAACTGAATCAAAGCATTGCCATTGGTGATATTATCTTGGCCAAAGTGGGCAAAGTGTTACCCGGACTGAATGCAGCTTTCGTTGATATCGGTCAGCCGAAAAATGGATTTCTTCATTATTCTGACCTCGGTCCGCAAATCCGTTCTGCTCAGAAGTTTACCAAACTGGCTATGGATGGTGTCATGCCTCCGGACCTGAATGACTTTAAGCTGGAACCGGAAACACAAAAAACCGGCAAGATTGCGAATACCATTTCCAAGCGTGTTCCCTTGCTGGTGCAGATCACTAAAGAACCGATATCAACCAAAGGGCATCGCTTATCATGCGATATATCATTACCCGGACGCTACATTGTACTCATCCCGTTTATGAATTCGATCAGCCTTTCGAAAAAAATCAATTCAACGGAAGAACGGAAAAGACTGAACCGGCTGATTGAGAGTATCAAGCCGAAAAATTTCGGAGTGATTGTGCGCACGCTGGCAGAAGGCAAGTCGGTACAGGAACTGCATGAAGACATGACGCACCTGACCGAAAAATGGAAGCAGCTTACCCTGGCATTGAAGGGGGAAGATGCACCTAAGAAAGTGATGAGTGAGATGAGCAAGACGTCTACCCTGCTGCGCGACATGCTGAATCCGTCTTTTAACCGCATCATGGTGAATTCGAAAGAGATGTTCCAGGATGTGAGAAACTACATCGGTCGCATTGCCCCTGAAAAAGAAAACATCGTTCAACTCTATACCGGCCGCACTCCCGTTTTTGATCAGTATGATATCACCAAACAGGTAAAGGTTGGTTTTGGTAAAACCGTTAACCTCAACAGCGGGGCGTACCTGATTATAGAACACACGGAAGCGTTGCATGTGATAGATGTAAACAGCGGCCATAAGATGTCGGGCAGTGATACACAGGAAGCCAATGCCATGACCGTAAATCTGGAAGCCGCCGAAGAAATAGCACGTCAGCTTCGTTTGCGTGATATCGGTGGTATTATCGTGATTGATTTCATTGATGTACGAAGCCCGGAAAATAAAAGGCTGCTGAATAAAAAGATGACGGATATGATGAAGCTGGACAAAGCCCGTCATACCATTCTTCCGCTCAGTCGCTTCGGCATTATGCAAATTACGCGTCAGCGTGTAAAACCCGAGGTAACGATTGTGACGGATGAAAACTGTCCTGCCTGTGGAGGCACCGGAAAAATCGGCCCCTCTATTTTAGTGATGGATGACATTCAGAAGAACCTCAACCACATTATCACAAAAAACAACCAGAAAAGAATTACCCTGCTGGTTCACCCTTATCTTGAAGCTTATATCAGGCAAGGCTTACCATCCATCCGGATGAACTGGTTTTTCAAATACCGGCAGTGGATACACTTAGACTCCAGCGACAGCATCAGTATCATGGAATATCATTTTTATGATAAGAATGGAGAAGAGATTCTGGTGAGCTGAGAAAATAAAGGATTGCGTAATGCGGATTAACAATTGCGGATTGATTTGTTGATCATGGAAGTGACTCCGTAGGTAGGCAATATTATATCTGCATGATTTTGGGTAAAAAACCACCTCGAAACGTTAAGCCCTGAAAGGGCGCCATACCTCTGCGAAGGGCATCGCCCTTCGCAAAAAAACCCATAGCCCTAATTCCTGAAACGGCACAAGCCCCCTTCGAGGAGCATAGCTTCTCACAGAAAAATCAATCCCAAACATATCTCTCATCATATTCCACCTTATACTTTATCAACAATTGCCTGTATTCATCCTGAAAATTTTTCTTACTGTGATGTGCATGCTGATTGGTTATATACCTGATCACCCTGTCCACCTGCGACGGGTTTACAGAAAATGCACCGTATCCATCCTGCCAGTAAAAGTTTTTCAAAGAATTATCCTTTGTTTTTATCCATTTTGATGAATGCGATTTAACCTCTTCCAGCAATTTCATCAATGCAATCTTCTTCGATAGCATGCAGAGTATGTGAACATGATCAGTGTAGCCACCAATCTTTATCGGCTGGCACTCCAGGTTACTGCAAATGCCGCCCATATAGCTGTGAAGCTCTTCTAAATATGGAGGATGAATTATTGGTTGCCGGTATTTTGTACTGAATACGATATGC
>CAZGBP010000018.1:44583-45684 GCA_964524035.1 uncultured Bifidobacteriaceae bacterium | reverse complement strand
GGGTGTACGAAAAATTGGATATAGATTAATGGGTGATGAAATTGAGTATTGAGTATTGAGTATTTGAGTAAGTGAGTAAAGTAGCGTAGTGAATACAGAATAGCAAGTGATCGGCTTCGCCGCAGCCATTTAACCATTTAACCCACCAACCATTGCTTGACAAGATGAACGAATGGTGGTACACCTCAAAGGTTCAATTACGCTCTTGAATGTTAACCTCTTTCCGATCTTTACAGCAAATCATCCCATCATGGAAATTTCGCTCACTACTCCGGCAATGCTCTTTCCAACTGTATCGCTGCTACTGATTGCGTATACAACCCGTTTCCTGGCCATCGCCAACCTTATACGCGGATTGAAAATGAAATACCAGCATGAAAAAACAGCCAACCTGATCAGTCAGATCTCCAATCTGAGGATTCGGCTTACTCTTATCAGGAATATGCAGGCTTTTGGCATTGCCGCGCTCTTTTTTACCACCTTTTCCATTGCGCTCCTTTTCTTCGATAAGCAATCAGGTGGCAGCTTTGCGTTTGGTATAGCCCTGGTTCAGTTGCTTATCTCCCTGGCGATCTCATTCCGGGAAATTTTGATGTCGGGAGGTGCTTTAAAATACGAATTGCTAGAGATGGAAGAAGAGTTAAGTAAAGCGGAAGAAAAGGGTGTATGACAAATTTCACTTAATGTTGTAGTGTTTACCTTAGTGCCTTGCTTTTTAGCGCCAAGACCCGAAGTCGCGAAGAAAATCACAAAGGATCAATATGCTGCGCTTTTTTGGCGTATTCGCCTCTTCGCGCTAGTATAATTTTATCGCTGAGAAATGCAATTTGTCATACACCCGAAGAAAACAATTGATTGCAGTGCGCATATTATTTTTTATTTTTGCCACCCTTTAAACGGAGAGGTGCCTGAGTGGCCGAAAGGGCCGGTTTGCTAAACCGTTATACCCTGCAAAGGGTATCGAGGGTTCGAATCCCTCCCTCTCCGCCATTATTTGTTGAAGTTCCGATTAATTTTCTTTCCTTCGCAGCCGCAAACAGGTTTTGTGATGTAGTACAGTTGGCAGTATGTCCCGACTGGGGTCGGGAAGGCTGCAGGTTC
>CAZGBP010000018.1:0-44483 GCA_964524035.1 uncultured Bifidobacteriaceae bacterium | reverse complement strand
AGTTGTTAGGTTGTTCTTAAAATAGTTTACGGGGTGTAGTACAGTTGGCAGTATGTCCCGACTGGGGTCGGGAAGGCTGCAGGTTCAGTTGTTAGGTTGTTCTTAAAATAGTTTACGGGGTGTAGTACAGTTGGCAGTATGCCTGCTTTGGGAGCAGGAGGCCGCAGGTTCGAGTCCTGCCACCCCGACGCAATATCAGCAAGGGTTTCAGCGAAAGTTGGAACCCTTTTTTATTAATGATGAAGCACAGTTGGCAGTATGTCCCGACTTGCAAGTCGGGAAGGCCGCAGGTTCGAGTCCTGCCACCCCGACGCAATATCTGCAAGGGTTCCAGCGAAAGTTGAAACCCTTTTATATTGGAATTCGGAGTTATCCCACCCAATACACTCATAACCTATCGGCCGGGAAATTACAAACATCATAGGTTCCGCGGATATGATAACGACTTCTAAAATGTTCTGTTTCGTCTCTGCAATCCACAGTTTTTAACAAAAAAGATTGATAGCTTGCATGATAAGGTAATTACTTAGATGAACACCAGGTTTTTACTTTTCACTTTATTTATTTTCTCGCTTAACTCCGTGAACGGCCAGGAAAAGACCATTTCCTTCCGGCACCTCACCGCTGAAAACGGACTCTCCGACAACCGGGTTACCTGCATGCTGCGCGATCAGCAAGGTTTTATGTGGTTCGGTACAAAGGATGGATTAAGCCGCTATGATGGCCGCGACTTCTATGTTTTCCGCAATCGTGTCAACGATTCTGCTTCTCTGTGCAGTAATAACATCACCTGCCTTGCTTATGATAATGATTCGATTCTCTGGATCGGCACCTCTTCGTCAGGCTTTTGCGCTTACGATTTCCGGACACAGCAGTTTGAAACATTCAACAATCAAAAGTTGCCCATTTATTCGAACACCATCAATGCTATCACTTTTGATTCATTAAGAAACGCACTTTGGCTGGGCATTAACGGAGGGCTTTATCTGTTCAGTTTACAATCCAGAACAATCATAGCCAAAAACCCCGAATCATTACGCAGTGTTTATGCAGTTCGCGTCAGCGATACAACCGTTTACATTGGCAGCCTGCTTCAATCGCTCCGGAAGACAGGAGATCCTGCTTATCAAATTAAAGGAGGAAGCAGCGTTGCGCCAGCTATTACCCTTAATACCATATTTGAGGGCAGCGACGGCCGATTTTGGTGTGGTGCCTGGGACAATGCCCTTCATGAATTCAATAATAAGCCCGAATTAGTACAGAGCTACATTTTTGATGGCACCCATAAATTAAATTACTCTACGGATGAGATTATCAGCATTGCCGAAGATAATAACCGGATCTTATGGTGCGGCTCCAAAAACTCCGGGCTTCATTTTTTCGATCTGAAAACCAAATCCTTTACTACGAGTGTTCAGCTTTCCCAGGCGATTACTTCCCGGATCTATAGTATCTACCGTGATGACTTCAATCGCATGTGGGTGGGAACGGAAGAAGGAATCTACGTTCATGATCCGCTTCAGCATCAGTTTGACGTAACATTGCTTCCCGTAACAGGGGAAAAAATCAATTGCAGGGTTTTTGACAGGGTAATCACCAAAGGAGGTTCAGAATATATCATAGCCGTATGCGGATTATTCTACAAAAAGAAGGGAGAAAAAGAATATCACTTCCGGCATTTTGATTACCGGAATGAAAGGCTTCAGCTCACGAGTATGCTCCTGAGTGAGGATGGTACGATTTATATCGGGACCAATAAAACCACTTTCATCCTTGACACCATCCATGTCGAATTGAAACTGATCCATGCCCATGAGTTATTGAGAAACGAACTTTTCTACTCGCTCTATTCTTCCCGCATCACCGGTCTGTCGGATCTTCCTGTCGGAAACGCTGATTTGATCGCCGCATTACCTTATGGCCACCAGCTATTAATGGCCGATGTGAAAAGAAAAAATATATTCTGGCTGACCATACCGGAAAGTGACACCACCGCGCAATTGGAATTTTTCTACCGAAAAATTTTCATGGATTCCGGAAACCGGATATGGATTTGTGGTGCCACCCGCGGAATCACTCAGATTGTGGTTCCTCCGGAATTCCAACCTGAAGCATTTCCTGTTTTAGATACCAAAAACCACAAAATACTGGTGAAGTTCCGCAACTGGAAAAATACAGCCGGCAACCAAAACATACAGGTCGATGATGTTTATGATATTTCAGAGAACAGTGATGGCACCTTTTGGCTTACTTCCGAAGTTTCCGGCCTGATTCGTTTTGACCCCGGCAATGATAGCCTGCCTTTTACATTTGCTGAAGGTGAGTATAAATCGATGCAGGGATTGGCAAAACAGGACGAGAACACATTCTGGATCATAACATCGAAAGGGTTTCTAAACTACAATGCAAGCAGGGGCAGCTACAAACTGTTTGATTCCAAGCAGGGCGTTCCGCAAGGTATTGCCGGTCATTTCTTCAGTGACAGCGATTCTATTCTTAGCGCAGGATTCGACGGAGGTTTTGTCTCTTTCAACCCAAAAAAAATCCTCAAAGACCTGGAACAGCCAAGTGTACATATAACAAGATTGTGGGTGATGGATGAGCCTGCTGATTCGTTGCTTCTGCGTAATCTGAACTTCAGATACGACAGGAATTTTTTGAAATTCTATCTCTCCTCCAATTGCTTTTCGAACAACGACCAGGTAACCTATCACTACCAGTTGGTGGGTATTGACGATAGCTGGAGAACCAATGGGCATGATCCGTTTATCACCTACACCAACCTTCCGCCGGGAAAGTTTGAATTCAGGTTTAAAGCAATCAACAGCGATGGTGCCGAGAGTGCTACGCGTTCCATTCCCATCGTCATCACCCCTCCTTTTTACAAGACGATTTGGTTCTACATAGTGGTGATTCTGACGGTAATCGCCGCTACCTATGCTTTATACCGGTACAGGATCCGTCAAATCTTAGAAATTCAGGAAGTAAGAAACAAAATTGCCCGTGATCTGCACGATGATATCGGCTCCACGCTGGGCAGCATCAGTTTATTCAGCCAGGTGGCGAGCGTGAAACTGATGCAGGAAAAACCGGAAGAGATCAAAACGATCCTCGATAAAATAAAAACCTCTTCACGTGAAATCGTTGATAAAACCAGTGATGCCGTTTGGGCAGTGAAAGCAAGTAATGATACATTGAAAAACTTAGTCTTCCGGATGGAAAGCCATGCCGCATCGCTGCTGGGAGCTGCAGGAATCCAGTTTAACATTGACTATGATGAAGTAATCGGTGATACGAGGCTGGAGATGACGCAACGAAAGAATCTCTTCTACATTTACAAAGAGGCACTTCACAACATTATCAAATACGCGGGTTGTACGGATGTAAATATTATCATCAGGAAAACGGGAAATAAATTAGAGCTGGCAATTGAGGATAATGGGAAAGGTTTTAATCATTCCAACAATGGTCGCGGGATGATTGTGAGTGATCAGGTTTCACAGGGTGAAAGGATATACAATGGTAACGGAATTAAAAACATGCAGGCGCGCGCGGATGAGATCGGGGGAAAATTCCAAATGAATTCGATGCCCGGGAAAGGAACAACAATTGAAATAACAATTAAGGTTTCACCATAAATGGTGATTGATTGCCATTTAGTCAACACTCATTTTTGCACGATGTCGGTTTCAGAAGGTAAGCCATTGCGCATTATCACATTTGATGATAACAGGAATGTTCGTGAGTCCGTGGAAATGCTGTTGTCCACCACGCAGGATATGGAGTTTGCCGCCGGCTTTGAATCCTGCAAAGACCTGATCAAAGAGATAGAACTGCTCAGGCCTGATGTGGTGCTGATGGATATTGATATGCCTTCCATGAGCGGGATAGAGGCCGTGAAGCTGCTTCGCACAAAATTTCCGGCACTTCCTGTTTTAATGCTTACGGGATTTGAGGATGATGAAAAGGTTTTTGATTCCATTTGCGCGGGTGCCAATGGCTATGTCCTTAAAAATGCAAATATGGAATCGCTCATCCAGTATATAAGGGAAGTGCATAAGGGTGGTGCACCAATGACACCTGTTATTGCACGAAAAGTACTCAACCAGTTTTCTAAACTTCAACCTGCGAAGTCGGTACAGGATGACTTCGATCGCCTAAGCACGCGCGAGAAAGAGGTGCTGAATCTTTTAGTGAAAGGAAAATCATACAAGATGATTGCTGACGAACTTTTCATTGGTTTCGAAACGGTACATTCACACGTGAGCAGGATCTATAAGAAACTGCAGGTTAGCTCTGTGGTAGAGGCGGTGTCAAAGACGATTACCAGCGGGAAATTGAAGTGAAAATTTACAATGCGCCGATAGTTGAATGGAATCAAAAAGATGAGGGGGCTGCGTTTTGTTGTATCTACCAGTCGTCTTCATCCAAACACCCCATGCTATTTCGACTTTACTGATCGAAAATATCAATAGGTCGCTTCTGCTCTCCTCTGCTATTTAACGTTAAATCGCTATCGGCCTGATCTGAAACTTCCTTCCATTCCAATTTCACCATAAATGGTGATTGCCGGATTTTCTGTTCTGCTTCATGTTTGCTGTCTAATTAAATTCAGAAAACATGAAAAACAGAGACTTCTTTTTCAGGATTCAGTCATTGGTTAAACCGATACAAGTTGTGGTAATGATGCTGTCTGCATCTGGACTGTTAAGCTTAAATGCCATAGCCCAGCCTCAATTTACACGGACCACTTTCAATGCCGCATACACTCCCATTACCATTGGCGGCGGAGCAATTTCCTCTGCAGCCACCGGCGACAATGCCAATGAAACCGGTATTCCCATCGGTTTTAGTTTTGATTATAATGGCATTATCTACACCACCATTGGACTAAGCACCAATGGAGTTGCCTGGTTTGATGCCATCGCCCCTGCTGCCACCGTGGGCAATGTCAATATGGTCACTACCAGCGCGCCCAACCAAAGTCTTGCACCGTGGTTTAACAACCTGATTGACGATGTATCATCTGATATTTTGTATCAAACACAAGGCTCGCCCGGCAGCATGACGTTCACCATTCAATACACCAATTATCCAACATACACCGGCACACCGGGCAGCAACGTGAGGATGAACTGCCAGATCATCTTATATGAAACCACCAACGTGATTGAATTCCGCTATGGAACATTAAATGTTATCGGAGGCCAAACTACCAGCGGCGGAGCCATGATCGGTATTGAATGGGGTACTGGCGGACATAACAATTTTATCGAAGCAGTAACCGGATCATCTATTGTGAATAACCGCATGTTAAGCCCGTTAGGCGACTGGCCATCCTACAACTTTCGTTTTACACCCGGTGCTCCATCGAATATTGCTGCCGGTACATACAACGTAGGTGTTGGCCAGACGTATAACAGCCTTACACAAGCCGTAGCCGATGTGAACCACCGTGGCATTACAGGCTCAGTAACATTAAACTTAACGGATGCACAATATGACACCACAGTTTCAAATGGCAGTAACATATTCCCGATTTTTGTTGCCACACCAAACTCAAGTGCTTCCAATCTGCTCACCATTTCAAAAACGGGTACTGCGGCAACACTTGCGTACAGAGGTTCTAATATAGTAGCTTCAGGAGCCGGTTATGGAACCGGTGTAAGCACTACTGCTTTAGATCATACTTCAGTACCCATCTTGGGTGTATGTGCCTCCTATACTACCATCAGCAATGTCAATCTCATTACGCACGGCACCACACCTCACCAGGTTGAAATAGGATTGGCTGTTTTCGAATTACTGACTGCCAATGGTGCACAACATAATATGTTCGATAAAATTTCGGTTGACCTGGATCGCAACCAGGGTAGCTGCTATGGAATTAATTCTTTCAACACTACAGGTCCAGGTGGATTTCCAGGCACTAATTCATACAATACCTACCGGGATTTAAATATAAAAGACTGCAATTTTGGTATCATTTTAAATGGGGTAAACACTGCAACCGGGCCGGCTGATGAAGGCAACCAGATTATTACATCCTCGTGCAGTACCTATAATATCATTGGTGATCCGAATGTGCCCGATGATATTATTTCAGGCAGCCCAAGCGGTGTTTATATTACCGGACAATACAATTTTACCGTACGAAATTGCAAGATACAGAACATAACCGGTACAAGTGTCTTCAGCATGAATGGCATCGGGGTTATAAATTCTTATGGAAACAATGAGATAAGCAATAACATCATTCATACGATAAGACGCAGCGCCACCACGTTGAATTCCCTGCATTGGGTTTCAGGTATCAGGCTGAATTGGGATAATCAAACGATGTCCTTCAAAATTTTTAATAACAGCATCAGCAATCTGTTAAGTTCCTATACGGGAGCTCCAACTAATGTAGCAGCGGTTCTGGGAATTTTCTTTCAAAATAATACCGGCAATGTTACCACTGAAATATATAATAACAGTATCAGTATAGATGGAAGTACGTTCCCTAATGCATCTTCAATTTGTTTGGCCATTAGCAGTATTGCTGAATCGTTTCAAGTAAAAAATAATGTGTTTGCAAATTATACCACCGGCCAAACAGGTGCGGCATATCACAGTTGTTTTTATACCAATGCAGCTACTCAATATGGAGGTGCCGGTTCACTCGCAGATTATAATAACTATTATTTACCTGATTTAACAAATGGTGGTATTGGAAGGGCCATTTCAACCAATTATTCTACTATCGCTGCATGGGAGGCCGCTATGACTTTAAATCCAGGTACCGATGCCAATTCAATTGAAGCCAACCCCAACTTTGCAAACCAGGCAACCGACCTGCATCCTACCATAGCATCAACATCCTTAGATGGTACGGGAACCACACCGCCAGTCTATATTACCACCGACCTGGATTGTAAGGTAAGAACTGCACCACACGATATAGGTTGCTATTTTGCAGGTTGCGAAGCAGCAGGCGGAACAATCTCGCCCACCACAGCCTTAGCCTGCGCTAAAGATCTGTATGAAATGTCTGCTACAGGGGCTTCCGATCATCCATCCGCTACTTTTCAATGGATGGTGGCTGAAACTCCGGGAGGTCCTTATGCAGATGTTACCGGCGGAAGTGGTGCCAATACTACATCCTACACTACCGCCAAACTCAAGAAAGGCATTTTCTATTATGTGCTGGAAGCAACTTGTCCGGATGGCGGAACAGCTCTGTCAACTGAACTCATGTTAGATGTAAAAGGACAGCCTGAGGCAGCAATAACTCCCGCAGGTCCAATTTCCGTTTGTAAAGGTACCGATGTATTGCTCACCGCAACAGGAGGTTCCAACAGGGCATACCAGTGGTTGAAAAAGGATGATCCGATCGCCGGTGCTACAGATATAACCTATACAGCCTTTGCCGGGGGAAGATACAAGGTGGTGGTTACCAATACGGTTACCGGCTGCACCAATACCTCTGCTGCGGTGAAAATTACCGAATATGAAGATCCTTTAGCCATCATCACTCCGCAAGGGCCTACTACCTTTTGTGAAGGCGGCAGTGTAGTGCTGCAGGCTAACACCGGTGCAGGGCTTACCTACCAATGGAAGAAGGGAAGCAATTTCATCTCGGGGGCAACACAGTCATCTTATACCGCTACGGAAAAGGGAAACTACAAAGTAGAAGTAACGGATGCCAATGGATGTACCAAATTTTCTGAAATTGTAGAAGTAACCGTGCCATGCAAACTAGATGGAAAGATGCAAACTGATTTTGCGGTTTCCATTTTCCCTAATCCTGCTACCGACCAGGTGCAAATACAGCTTGAAACTACTACATCAGATTTTGAAGTGGCGTTGACAAACCTGACCGGCGAAAGGATGCTGTTGCTGAAAAATGAAAGAATGATTGATGTGTCCAATCTTGCCGCAGGTGTTTACTTCATCAAAATATCTACGGCTGATCATGCCGTAATTCAGAAACTGGTGAAACAGTAAGCAAGCCGAAAATCGTCACCAGCCCCTGCAACAATATTGGTGTTGCAGGGGCTTGTGGCGTTATAAAAGATCTTTCAGCCTTTAGCCGGTTATACTCTGCAGGCTACCTGGCTCTTTGTAGCCAATGACTCTTACAACATACTCCTACCTGATCTTCCAGTTCACCCCCGCCTGCCCATAAAACGGAATCAACGGTGACGACTTGAAATCCTGTTGCACCACTCTGCCTGCCTTTGCGTAAACATCAAACTGCCTGAAAGAACAACCGGCCTGTATTCCAAAGAAAAAGTTTCCTCCTGTTGATGGTTCGTACCAGCCATTCTGTATGCCCGGATAATTCTCCTGAAGCAGCGATGCGTTTTTGAATTGGGTTACGATGGCTTTATCGAAACCAAACTGTGCAGCAACAAACCATGCCTGGCGATAGTAACCTGCAGTGCCCGAAAACTCACTTCCGAAATTCAACAGGCGCACATAAGGTGTTTGGTAACGGCGGAAAATTCCTTTGGCTTCTGCTGAAAAACAAAATGATTTCCATGCGAAGAGCCGTGCCTGCACACCGGCCTTTGTGGTGTAATCATCGAACAAATTTTCTCCGGCCGGCATTGAAAATTCCGCATTCAATATCAAAGGTAAACCTGATTTTAAGTGATAACCGTAGCCGACTCCAAGCGTTGCTCCGTAAGCAATGCCGGTATTTATATTAACAATGTGCTTTTGATCTTCACTTAAATTATTCCAGTTAAGAGTCTGTGCCTTAACAAACAGGGTGCCGGCAACCAACACGATTGTTGCAATCATGATTTTCATGTTATTCATTTCAGTGTGTTTAAGTAGTTCAATGCAATGGGAAAGAAATTATTCCAGCCATCAGGAAAGCTGATCATGTCATGACCGGCCTCATCAATGCGTACGAGGTCAACATTGGGATATGCGGAAGAAACTTTCTGCGCATGTTCCAATCCATACGCCTCATTGCGTTCGCTATAGCAGAAAAGCACTCTTGTGCTGAAGGATTGCAGGTTGGTGGTCCAGTCGGGCTCTTCCTTCTCACCCAGCTCAAAAAGCGCCTGGTTCACGATGGCACCGGAGCGCCAGAATGGAAGTACACCGTCATTTCCCAGCTTGCTGTCAGGTGCGCCATCAGCATAGGCAAGCAGGTCGAACTTGTAATCGAGAATGGCATGTTCGTCTTCGTTGCCGGTTATAAACTGGTCGAGGTACGTTGCGTCATTCAGGGTTTCACTCATAATACCGAAATCACGGGTGCGGCTTACATAATCAATAATATCCTGCCACTTGAAACCTCCCGGTTCGCAGAGTATTGCCCCATCAATTGCCGTCGGATGCTGATTGATGTAGGCTGTTGCCAGCATGGCGCCCCAGGAATGTCCGAGCAGGATCACTTTCTGTTCAGGGGAAGTTCTGTAATGCGCGATCACGGCGTTCAGGTCATCGAACATGATTTGAATGGTGTAGGAATCTTTGCTTTCCCGTTTTGATAGACCGGAACCTCGCTGATCATAAAAGACAACATAGTATCCGCTGTCAGCAAATTGCCTGCAGTTAAGCAGATAGCGGTAATCGGCTCCGGGACCTCCGTGCAGCACCATGAGCATCGTGCTGTCGGGATTGCCGGAGGTTTCAGCATGAAACTGTGTGCCGTTAATAATAATGGAAGGAAGCGAGGGATCCTGGTCTACCGTTTTCGGAACGAGGTTTCCATCCTGGTTGACCAGGAGTTCTTTCTCACATCCTGAAAGCATCAGCCATAGTAGTATGGCCGGCAGAAAAAATTTTGTGTGGTTCATGTGCCTGAAAAGTTTTCAGCAAAAGTGAATCGACACAAAATCAGAGTCGCCCCATTGTGTAAGGTGGGACTTGTTTAATCAAAAAGACACCCTTTTTTACAAAAATCAGGCAGGAATGATGAGGAATGGTACCATTTTCCGTGAGTGATGCACCCTTTTACTCCGCCAGACTCACCTGTTGCCGGTTCAAAAATTCGGAAGGGGTGATGCCGGTGGCTTTCCGGAAATTCCGGTTGAAAGCCGTTTTGGAATTGAATCCGCAATCGAAGGCAAGCGCCAGCAGGGTATATTGCTTATGGTCGGGATGCACAGCAAGCCTCTTGAATTCGGCTATGCGTTGCCCGTTGATGTAATCGTAAAAGGACTTCTTCTCAAAAGAATTAATTACCTGCGAAAGAATATTGGGATGCACATCCAATTGCCTGGCTACTTCGCCAAGATTCAGTTCAGGATTTCTGAACAAGGCCTCTTTCGCCATCAATACGGTGAGTTGCTCATGAATTCTTTTCCCATCCGCATCACTCAGGGTAGATTTCTGATACTTCGTTTTCTCCGTTGCATCCGTTGTCATTAACTTTTCTTCGGATGAAATCGTGGCAGCAGGCTTCCATTCCTGCGTGTCGTCATTGGTTACAGTAGCTGCTTTAGTTGGATTCGCGGGAGCAGTTGTATTACCCGGCGGGTGTGCATGCTGATTACTGAAGATTCCCACCTGCCTGATGCCAAAGTAACCCAGGAAGAAGACATAAAAAGCAGCGGTGGTGTAAATCCATTTATCCTCGAATCCAATGATGATCACCAACCAGATAGCGGAAGTACCATACGTGAGATAGCGCAGCCAGTTGAGGTTGATTTTATCCGTGTTCGAAAATTCATTCTCGATATTTTTCTGATATCGTCTCAGCATGAGCAGTGTAAGAATGATATAAGTAATTCCCGAAACAATAATGGCGAATAAGTTAAACCGCAGCAGCGCTTCGTACCCGATGCCCTCATGCTGAAACACATAAATTTTTTCCTCTGCAGATAACAGGAAAAAAGGAATCAAATACAGGTAAAGCGCAAATGCGGGAATGAAATGCAACAACGATCTGGCATCAATACGCTTATCGTGTGTAAGGGAATCTGCGTACAGGTACAGAAACGGGCCGTACAGCAGCGGTAATGGAATTTCAAAACCCAGCAAATAAGGAAATTTTACAAATGCACCACTGATGAAAAGGTAGAACAGTGTAAAATGCAGGCAGGTAAATGCAAGCCATACTGCAAGAATCTTATCGCTTTGATTTTTTCCCTTCTTGCCGATGAGAATGATCGTGAGGAAAAAAGTGATAACGATACCGGAGAGGTAGAGCATTGGGTTGCGAAAATATTGGATGTAAGCTATTTCATTTTCGGGTATTTTTTGCTCTGCTATGCTTTTTTCAGTTTTGCTGCCGGGGCTGCTTAAAAAGGATTAAAAAATCCTTTGCTCATTATACATGGACTGCAAATATGCGCCAATGGAAGATGTCTGAACTATGATTTAATTGATTTAATGAAGACTATGAATTGGCAGTAATTTCCTGTGCTTGCCCGCCACGCTCTTGTGATTGTTTGCAGGCAAGAATTCAGTCTGTGTTCGATGTTTTAACCGACCGCTTTATAAATAAATTCTTTTGCTCAATAGATATGGACTAGCAAATACGTGCCAATGGAAGATGTCTGAACTATGATTTAATTGATTTAATGAAGACTATGAATTAGGAGGTATTACCTGTGCTTGCCCGCCACCCTCTTATGATTATTTGCAGGCAAGAATTGAAATACGCGAACGATTGTGTCAGATCTGCTGCCGGAGTTACTTTAATTCTGTGTTCAATGTTTTAACCGACCACTTCATAACGCTGATTGGTGAACCACCAACCAGAGGCAGCAAGAATGGTAATTATCAATAATTGATTAATTTCGTTAGATCAAAAAAACCTGTTCTAAAAATGAAAACTAAATTCTTCTTTTTCGTAATTGTCGCGGTAATCGCAGTGTTACCGGCAGTTCAGGCTCAAAGCACAACGAACCGTCTTGATGGTAAAAAATATAAAATTGAATTGAAGAAAGATGGAACCACCGAATCAGTGGAAACATTAATCTTCACCAGTGATAAGCTCCAGACTCCTGATTGTAACAAATACGGATTTACAGAAGCGAAAGCTTATGTGAAGCAGACGGAAGGTTACATTACCTGGAGCTCCACTATCAGCAGCGAAAAAGAGGGTGTGATGGCATGGCAGGGAACGGTAAAAGGCGATAAAATAGAAGGCAATTGTACCTGGAGAAAATCAGGACAGGATGCTATCCTCTATACTTTTAGCGGTACGGAATTAAAAGCTGCTAAATAGATCTACGAATCCGCTTACCTAAATCCGGACAGCATCCAACTGTCCGGATTTTTTATTTTCTATCCGTGGTTGGTGTCCCCCTGCCGGCGCACGTGTGTCGCGTGTGCCGTTACAACCTCAGTTCTCAAAACAAGCTGCTATCCAAAGTCAATCATCAAAAGTCCCTTGCCTTCTGAATAACCCCGGACTCGCGCCCGTTTGCAGGCAAGCATTGCGGGAGGCGAACGAGTGCGCGTATAAATCATTGCCGGGACTGCTTAAAAAGGGGATTAAAAATCCCTTTGCTCAATAGACACGGATTACAAATCGCGCCAACGGGGGTCAAAACCAGTTTTAGGACAAAATATTCCGAATCCATTTGACAACAGCACGATCATACCATTCCCCATTCCAAAAGGATGTAGCTCAGCAACCATCATTATTTCGGAAGCTGCAACAGGTAGAATGATTACTGCAATTCCTGTCAGCTGTGATGAAACACATGCCATCGTCGAAGCCGGATCACTTGCTGCCGGAACCTATCAGTACACACTTATCATTGACGGAAAACAAATTGAAAGCAGGCAAATGCAATTGATCAGGTAAGCAGTCAAACCGATTCCTTTTTTACAAAGCCACCCATCATCTGGTGGCTTTTTTTGTTCGGGAATGTTGCTCCATGGCACCAGTCTTAACGGAGCCTTGAGTTAAGCCAGGCTGGTGCGCTTTCAATAATAAAACTGCAACGTATTGATTCACGAATCTTTCCGCTTGTTTGATTGACCTCCGCTGGCGAGCGTGTTTCACTAGTGACCGTCCACATGCAGGAGCTCAACAAGTTAGCGTCAAGCGCATAACTAAATCGAAGTCGTGTTACAGATTTCACACCAGCATTTAATCTTTCCACTGCATCTGAATCGGGGCTGGTGCAATACTATTCAAGCATATACTGAACTCTGCCTTCACGCTCGTTTCCAGAACATTTTTATGGAGGGCAAAAGATGACCTTGCGCCAAAAATTAGCAGCGGGTAAGCAATGCATCGGTTGCACAGGGATGAAAAGAATGATAGCCGATATCCTCACCTGCAATTTTACCGGTGTATCCATTCAGGAAGTTTTTGTTGGTGATGCCTTCAATCGCTGTCTGGCCAAATGCAAAAGGAGTTGCATTCAGCAGAAAAAACAGGATGGTGAAAGTCTGTACGGATGCTTTCATGAATGTGGTAGTATGAAAGCTCAAGTTAAAAAGATGGGGGCGTATTGTCGATATTGTTCAATGAATAAAAAAATGCACCCCTCGAAAAAGAACAACCTCTCGCCATGCAGTTAAATAATTCTATATACATTTATTGAAAGAAAATAAGACTATGCCAGATGAAATCACACTTTGTTCATCAACATCGCTAAGAAAGGAAACATCAAAGTTTTCAAGAGAAACTTTTCCTGAGCTATTTATGGCTTGGCCAAAAGTCATTTATACCTATTTAAAAGATCGCTTTAATACAACAATTGGTGGGCTTTTGATAGTTCCAGCAACCATTCTTAGTTTTTTGTGTGGCCAATTCTTTCATCCTTCATTCTTGGAGGTTATATGCATTCCAGAAATCACAGCCCATGCGATAATTGACCAGCGTACCGCCAATCTTGCCACGATATTCAGTATTACTCTCGTGGTCATTGGCTGGTTGCTTACTCATATTTCTATTAAGGAATCTATTTCTTTCCAAATGCTTTTTAAGCATACTTACCTCTATCCGATATTTTATTTTATTATTTCCCTAATTGGCTGCATGATGATCTTTTCTCTTTTGCGACACGAAGAGTTGATCAATATGGGAAATATTGTCATTGCTGGTACATTGTTGATTCTGTTTGCCCTTGTACTGATCGTATTTCTATTTGTTAGACTGATTAAGGTCGTGGATGTCAACTTCTATTACGTATCTCTTGAAAAGCAGGTTATGGTTGCTGTATTTAAAATGGCACGGTCTGAAATCATGGAGAGAAAGAGCCTTAAATTATACAAGTCATTTTGCGAAAAATTGGGGTTCAGGGATGGCATCCAATTTATGACCGATTTAACACAGCATACTAACATTAATATCAATCAGCAGAGGGAAAATATGTCACTATCTAAAGAATCAAACCCCATTAATTTTCCCGTGATCAACAAACGTGTTAAAGATGTGAATCTTTGTTGCATCTCTTATGCTTTGAGAAATGTATCAATTAATAATAATTCCTATTACAGGCCCTTGCATTTAGACATTGGTATACATCAGAATTATAATCCGTTTTATCTCGCCGGGAAACCTGAAATTAATCGTGGTAAATTACTGCAAATAAAAAGGGCTTTCAAACTAAGAAAGCCCCTGAGTTCGGTTTACAATAACCGTGATGAGTATCTAAGTCGTTTACACGAAAGATTTTTAAAAGATGTAAAGGAAAGTAAAGAAGAAAATATCGAGAAAGCACTTGCTATCTATGCCAAAATCTATGACTTGGAAAATAAGATAATTAGGGAATGTTAATAATGATGGAAGAACGCATAAATCTTACTGGAAGCATTACAGGAACCCTTGCTAAAGGGTTCTATGCTTCTATTGAAATAAGAGACCAGAATACATTTTATCAACTAAACCAATTTCTAAATCAGCGGCTTAGACAGACATATGATAGCAATAATTTAATAGGATTCGTAAACATCTCTGCATTATTGGTTTGGTATTACGAGTACGCATTATTAAAACTGAATTCTTCAATAACCTATAAAGATATATGTAACACTTGCACTGATTCTGCGGCGAAAAGCTTAAAAGATAAAGCTTTTGGATTCCGCTCTAGGATGAACAGTCAGCCGCTTGACCTGGATGAACAACAGAAGATAAACACATATGGTCAAGTAGTTGTTAACCGTTTCAGCGAATTGATCAACGTTTGTTTGCGAAATAACGGCTTGCAAGGCCTTTCCCGAATTCTCAACCAGTTGGACCAGGTATTTGATCCGTACAATTATGAATTGAACAAATTGAAATGGGAAGTCAGGCTAAAACAACAAGAGAAACTTGATAGTAAGCAACAGCAAGAATTAGAAAAATTGAAAATGCGATATGGAGTAGAAGGTTACTTGAACGAATCGGTGAGGCTATCTATGAAAGCCACTCTTTTTTGGTCATTTTACCTTTATTCTATCAAGATTATTTCCCTAGAAGAGTTGCAAAGTATACTGGAGATTTTTGACAGCTATAGAGGGTATATTGAAAGTGATTTTGAAGAGAATTTGGTCGTCATGCGACGCATCGATACCGAGCAAAAGTTCGGATGGGCTCAATGGGATTATACTGAAAGAAAGGCTGGTCAACCCTATTCTCCACCTTCTGTTTCCCATTGGGTCACCCTTGGTGCAGTTATCTATCAGTTGCGAAATAACCTCAATTTCGTTTTTGATTTTAATATAAAAGATCCTCAGACCATTAACTCTTATGAGGACCTCATCAGTAATATGCAAGAAGTGCTCAAGTTTTTAAAGGAAGGGGGATTTCTAATGTGGGGAAGCGTGGTCAACACAATTGATGAAAATGATTTTCTTACTAAAATTAAACAGGCAGAAGACAAGTTATCTCAATTGAAGAATAAGACAATTACTACCAAGGAAATACGAATTGCCGATCTTTCCCTAGATGAACAATATGTCGAAAATTTCAGGAAACTAATGCGTGAAGGATGGGAGAAGGGTAACGTATTGCGAGAGTTGTTTATTCATTTCACCAACATTCAATACTTTGAAGAACAGGGAACGGACCCTAAAATGTTCATTGTTGGGTATCACAAACGGATATTGTTGGGAATAAAAAGCAGTCTTATTCGTGATCCAAACTACCATATACCAATGTATGGCATCGAAGTATATGGACAAGAAATGGCTGATAATGAGGAAAACCTTTTCCTTCAAAATGCTATGGTTAATGTGGGGATAGATATCATCAACATTCTTCCTGAAATTGACAGAGCCATTCAGGAGGTTAAGCAAAATGGATATTATCCTTCTGTCATCATGGTTAGCATTGATACTTGGAGTCGCACGTTCCGTAGCTTAAATTCTCCTGACTTTATCTTTGACTGGAATGACAAACAAGGCTATTCTTTCTCAAATTTTGGAGGAGTTTACAAAGATTTGCCCATAGTGAAGTTACGAGATCCAGTCAATAAGAATTCAGTGATTGTTGCAGATTTTAAAGCAGCTTTCTTACTGCAGCAAAGAAGAATATCCGGTGCATATAAGAACATTTTGAAAGAAGAAATCAGGCTAATCAGTGAGGAAGAGGCAAAGTTAATCATTGCCGAAAACCCTGCTTACTGGGAGCATCGCGGCAATTCTCAAGAAGATGCAATTATTAAACTAAGGAACTCTGTAATGTTAGATTTTTATCTATTAGAAAACTTCCTTATTACGGAAAAGGCCGCTTTTGCCGTTTTGAAAATTAAAGTGTAACCTGCGTTCATCCAGTTGGTTAAAACTAATATTGTCAGCCTGCATTTTTATCCTTCACGGACGCCAGTGAGGGGAATTGTTTCTCCAGGACTCGCGCTCGTTTGCAGCCAAGCAATTGAGGGTGGTGAACGAGTGCGCTTCTCCATATACCCACTGTTCAGCCCGGTGCGTTCATTAAAACAAATTCCGCCCAACATGACACAGCGGCGCTGTGAAGTGATTGTTCGCAGATTAAAAGCGTTTTTCCGCAAAATGTGGTATCGGAAATTGACAAGGTGCTCCTGATTCATAGGATGCAGCGCCTGAATACGGATACAAAACAAAATCGTTTGCCTGATTCCCCCGAAAAAAACGGGGCAGGCACTTTCAGCTTCAGCCTGTAAACTATAATCACAGGCTGAAGCAGGAAACCTTAAGCTTCAAATCCTAATGCTGAACAATAAACTTAGTGGTCGCCGTGGTTGATCCACAACGGATGAGACATATATATAAGCCGGGGACAAGGTCATCGGTGTTAAATTCAATTTTCATTTGTCCTGGTTGGCTTACCTGCAGCTCCTGCTTTTCGATGCGCACCTTACCTGTAACATCCATCACATAAAAGGAAACCGGCTGGCCTTCTGCATTCCAATATTCCACCGTGGCACTGCCATTTACCGGGTTTGGGTAAACGTTCATTGACGCTAATCTGACAGGAACCTCCGGTGTATCTCCGAGGCGGCAGTTCTGCGTTTTCTTTTTCTTGGTTGCCCATGGTGTTTTGTCGTTCGTTAGATCGCAAACGCCCCGTACCGAGAAGCTGTATTGAATGTTGGGTTGTAACCCGGTGAAGAGGTAATTGTTTATATGTCCCTGGTTACCGAGTTTGGTCCATGCAGATGCGGAGGAAATCTTATACCGTACCTCGTAGGTGCTGAACAGGTTCCCTTCCCAGGTAAGGCTGGCGCTGTTAGGTGCGCAGGAGGTAGTTACACTCAGCCCCGTGGGTTCGGCGATGGAGCATTGTGAAGGGAGTTTCTTTGCGTAAGCTTGTGTTGAATTGGTTTGAAAGAAAAAAAGTGTTTCGAAGTTTTCCAGCGGAAGCATTGATCCATTATTGTACAGGTAATTAATGGGTCCTGTCACGGTCAATCCTGCTGCGCCTGCTTCAAGGGTTCCCGTTGCACTGATTAGCTGAAGCTGTCCACGAAACGCAAAATTCGAAAAAGCTGATAACCCCACTTTTATTCCACCATTGGCACCCGGTGCCAGATCATGAATGTATGCATTGAAGGTTGACACTTTTACACCCTGTGGCGCCCATTGTTTCACGCCGCTGCCATTCAGCCGTTGTGCATAAATGTATGCCAAGCCATCCAGGGTTCTTCCGTCGAACCAACTCATAAAACATCCGCCTGCACCATCTGAAAGAAGAGCGGGTGAACTTTGTGTGCCCGCGGTATCGCAGACGATCAGTTCATTACTGCCCCATTGTTTGATTCCGTTTTTATTAAATTTTTGAGCGGCCAAACCTTCGCTGCCTCCTAAGCTGAATGCCCACGTAGCAATAAAATTGCTGTTCCCGTCGCTGATGAGACGAACAGCACCGTACAAGGCATTAACAGGATTCAGTATAATGCCGGCGGTATCAAGCTGCCGCGCTCCACTTGAATTGAGCCGTTGCATTCTTGCCTTGTGTTGAAGCCAATCGTGCCAGCAAATGATGTATCCATTATTCCCGTCGCTTACCGCTACCGGTGCCCGGTGGTCAGAATAAAAATTTCTAACGATGCTGCCCGCCGCACCCCACTGCTTGCTGCCGTTGAAGCTGATCTTTTGTGCCCGTATGCCTTCGGAACCTCCGCTTATCACACAACCGGCCGTTACAAAAACGCCGCTACCCGTATTTAACATCGCTACTTCCGTCTGGCCAACGGACTGATCATAAACAAATGGTTGCACGCCGGAGCCGCTCCATAGCGCTGCACCGTTGGAATCGAAATGCTGGATCAGCACATTGAAGCCGCTGGCACCATCCTGCACGGCGACATAACAGCCACCTGATCCGTCTTCACGAATTCCCATCGGAAATTGGGAAGCGGACGCATTGTAGAATACAGCAATACCTGAACTGCCCCATTTCGCCTGTCCGTTTTTATCAATACGGTTTATATAGGTATGGTTCTGGCCGGAGGAATTTTCAAGCTGGATCCAGGAATAAATTGCCCCATTGTTCCCATCCTTACAAAAAAAGAAACCATTGTTCCAATTTTGATTTGGGTAGGCACTAAGGGCATTGTCAACCGATGGAATGGTGGACCATTGTGCATATAAAGAATTTCCGGAGTTTGAAAAAACCAACAGGGCAAAAAGAGTAGCGAGTCTGAGTTTCATTTTTGAAAGGCTGTTTTAATAAAGTGAGATGATGCAGTTTATGATCCATTAATATCAAAACTAAGGTGTTATTAGCAATTTCGCAATTTCAATGTGTATACGGCTATGTTGGGTTAGTTAACGGTGTAAAATCAATTCTTCGAAGTAGGTAAACAGAAGATATGGATATATAGAATACCTGAAATTAAATGTTGGTTTTAAGAGATTGTCAAACAGTTAGCGGATCTTGCGCTAATCAGGGTATTTGGATGAGGATCTGATGCAATGAAAAGCAAGCTTCGATCTTTCCTTTGCTTCTTAAGGTTCGCGCTGCAGGATGTATTAAAAAGCGCACTCGCTTGCCTCCCTCAGTGCTTGACTGCAAACGAGCGCGACTCTGGTTTTCTAGGCGAAGTCTTAGTACCTGTATAGATCTTAAAATATTCGTCAATAAGCACCAGTGCTTTAATATTTATTATTTTTATTGGTTATTACATTTCTTGTAGAAAAATGCTGACTTCTTATCTTAAATAAACTACCATAATGAATATTCATAGCTCTTTATCAAAGAATGATCTCCTCAACTTGGTTCAAACTGCAAGTGAACTTTCTTCAAAAATTGATTTGAATGATCTTCTGCAATTAATATTGTCAAAAGCGGGAGAGCTGACAGATTCTCCTGATTGTGCTATACTCCTATTAAACTCAGAAAGAAATTCTTTATTCTTTGCAAGCGCATTGGGAAAAAATTCATCTCTTTTACTCGAACAATTTGGAGAGTTCTCTCAAAAACAAGTTCCTTTAGATGGTAGCATAGCAGGAACTGTCTTTATTTCAGGAAAATCCATAATTATTGATATTGTCAAGGATGAAGCGGATCACTATGTGGGAGTTGATGAGGCCACAAAACAGACCACCCAATCTATGCTTTGTGTTCCACTAATTACTGCAAATCATCGTCTTGGTGTAATGCAAGTACTTAATAAGCATTTAGGTAATTATTCCAACCGCGATAGAATATTGCTAGAACAATTTGCAAATTATGCTGCTGTAGCTCTGCAAAATGCAACTTTGTTTGATGAACTTATTTCGCACATGGGCCTATATACTTCACACAAGTTTAATGGCGGCGTAACAGAGCTATTGAGTCTGATAAAAAGTCCTGCTCATAAAGAAAAGTTAACAGTCCTGTTTGCTGACATGAGAGGCTTTAGACTTTTATGCCAGGTTATAAATGACCCAGAAAAAATTATTGATATTATTAGCCAATTTATTTCAAAGTTGTCCCAACAAGTATTAATGAATGATGGTATCGTTAACAAGTTTCTTGGAGATGGCATTCTAGCAATATTTCGAAATAATGATCATGCCCAAAGAGCTGTTGCTTGCGCATTTATAATGCTGGATGAGTTTCTTAAACTTAAGTTTTCTTGGGAGCAAAAAAGTATTGCTAATTTAAACTTTTTAGATATTGGGATTGGGATTGCTACCGATGAAATGATTATTGGAACTATTGGTAATGAGAAAGTTCGAGACTATACCGTAATTGGAACAGCTGTAAATCTAGCGGCAGCTTTTGAAAGGGAAGCACGAGGCGGTAAACGTATTTTAGTTGATCACCTTACTTACTTAGCTGTTAAAGATACTATTGCTGAAATTGAAGGGCCTATACCTTATGAACTCCGTCAACCAGATCAAAGAATTGGGAATATATATGATCAATATCACCTTAAACAGCAATATGCAAGTATAAAACATACTGTATTTATTAGCTTCAATAAATCAGATCGTCTTTTTGTTGAAAAGGATTTAATACCCATTCTGATTAAGAGTCGTATCAAATATTGGTATTCGAATGAAGATATAAAAGGAGGAGAATCTTGGGTACAATCAATCAATCGTGGTTTTGATACTTGTAATTGGGTACTAGTAGTAATTTCTCAATTTTCCAGTACTTCAGAATGGGTGAGTGAAGAAGTTAATATGGCAGCATCACGCCCAGAACTATTAACTAAGATTATCCCAATTCGCATTGATAACACTAAGCCAGAAGATGTAAATCCATTTTTAAAACACAAGCAATTCATTGATTATAATAATGACGAAAAGTTTATCAAAGAATTTAGTGCCATATTCAAATAAGAACAGTTAATCGCTGCAAAGAAGTAAAGATTGAATGTACAACTTGAAACACCCATTATTCCGGACTTATTGAGCAGAGGATTATTAATCCTCCTAAACATCCTCTGATCGTGGTTCGGAATTAAAAAATCACTGCCTACCGGGAATTGGATTTTTTCCGCATCATTAACAGCAGATTATAATGCACCTTCCTGATTAATGAAATCACGAACCTGCAAAGATTTTTTTAATCCCGCTAGTCCGGATTTATTTCAATCCGGACTTATTGAGCAGAGGATTTTTAATCCTCTTAAAACATCCTCTGCTCGTGGTTCGGAATTTAAAAATCACTGCCTGCCGGGCATTGGATTTTTTACCCCGGCATTAACAGCAGATTATAATGCACCTTCCTGATTAATGAAATCACGAACCTGCAAAGATTTTTTTAATTACTTCACAACAGAAAGCATACCCGCCACCCTGTAATCATGATTGCCTGCTACTACAAGATATAACCCGGATGGTATTGCGGCGATCGAAAGCACCATCTCTGATGTGCCATCTTGAGCGTTGTTAACCTGCATCACTAACTGCCCCTGCATATTAAAAACCTGAACCGTTTCCATTCCCGGTGAATGAATGAACACTTCGTCTTGTGCAGGATTCGGATAAAGCAGTAATTCGGAATTGCCAGCATCCGCAGTAGTAATGAAAGATTTCGTTTCGCTGAACCCGGAAGCAGTATTTGCCACAGTGTCGCACCATGATTTCACACGCCAGTCGTATGTAGTGGAAGGTTGAAGGAACGAAAGCACCAGGTAATCAGCAGGTGAAAGAACGGTTTGTGTTTCCCAGGTTGTCGCCTCCTTAATTTTGTATTGCACTTCATACAACTGGTTGGCATTGGCCACGCATTCCCAGGAGAGCCTTGCACTGTGGCCTGTAATATCCCGCACCTTCATGGAATCGGCAGAAGGGCGCGCGCAGGGATTCCAGTCGTATTTATGCGCGCGGTAAGCGATGTATTGCTTATCGGCTGACAGCTTCATTTCCCAAACAATGTTGCCGGCACTGTCCACTTCCGTCATGCTGGGCAGGTTGGCGTTGTATCGTTTGCCCCAGTTGATAAATGTATTTCCATTCGCCAGCCGCTGCACATTTCCCATTGCAAGGTAGTAGGGAATGATGCCATCCACCATGGGACGTTTATAGCTCCACACCAGGGTAGCTGTTTTATTCACTTCATCCAGCTTGTATTCCTTCGCGGCAGAATGCGACAGCGGATGGAAATTTCCATTGTCATACAGGGTGATGTTGCCATTGGGCAATCGGCGGCAATCGTGCTGGCGCGAAAATTTCTGGGGATCATTCAGAAAAGTAAATTCATTCTTCACACCGCCCATTCGCCAGATGAATTCACCCGTATTGATATCTATCTTATTTACCTGGTCGAGATTGCGGTTGGAGGTGATCATATTACCGTCATAGTCCATCTCGATCGAATTGGTGTGCACATAATCGAGGGTGCTGGCATCCTCATTCAGGTGCGTGCCTTCGCTGACATCAACATAATCCAAACTCCGCCACTCGAAAATAATGTTGTGATGCGGGTCGAATCCCTGGATTACGGAACCCCGGTAAACATGGCTCATTTCATCACCTACCGGCTGATCTTCCGCACCGATGATAAATGCATAGCCATCAGCGGTTACCTGGCAATCATGAGGATCAGCGGCAAATCCATTGACAATGGCAAAAGAATCCACCACATGAAAATTGGAATCCAGCATGTGGTAACAGCCGCGATCACTCCGGTAAGTGATAAAATAACCATTGTCGCCCAAATGAAAATCATAAGGCAAGCCGGTAAATGATTGCTGATAAACGGAATCACCATTGTTTTGGATGATGCCAATCACGTGCAGGCCGCTGTCACCAGGCAGAACGGTAGCAGGCTTGCAATCGAAGAAGATACTTCCCGGTGAAGGCTGCTGGTTGGTGATAATGGTAAACAGTTTTAGGCTGTCATCCTCATCGGTGGTGGCAGCATCTTTCTGCGCACTTTCAGCTACGTCATCCCATTCATTTTCCCAAAAACTATAAGCGCTCCGCTCTTCAAGTGCCTTCTGGCCGGAGGTAGTAAAGGTGAACTGGAAAACAGGAATGGTTCCAGCGTTTTCCACGGTAACGGCACCTTCGGCTGCAATCACCGTAATGGTATCATTGGTGGCAAAGGGAAGCAAAGGATTGAGGTTGAGGGTCTTTTTATCGTCGCAGACAATCATCCTGAATGAGACCTTTCCGCTTTTAATGCCTGTGATGGAAAACAATTGTGAATCGGCATGCAACAATACATTTCCCTGTCGGATGATGATGTTATGTTGTACAGGGAGACTTTTTGCTCCGGGCCTGGGTGAAACAAACTGGAACTGCCCAAAGCACTTAAAGGCCGAAACAAAGAGCAGGAAAAAAAGTGGGGCGGATTTCATCTAAGAGTATGCGTGTAAAATAAAGCATTTGAGACGATGGGGCAAAAGTTATTTGATTCGTCAAGAGCGGAGCAGAGGCTAGAAACTTCCGAATTTCCTGAAATTATTTTTAGATTTAACTGAATATTTCAATAAATAACGTATATTTACGTTATAAAAGCAAAAACACAGTTATGAAGTCGCTGACAAAAGCAGAAGAACAGATCATGCAGATCATATGGCAGAAGGAGCGTTGCCTGGTGCGCGACATTGTGGAATCATTAGACACTCCCATTCCGCAGACCACCGTTTCCTCCGTGGTTCGCATCTTGGAGCGGAAAGGTTTTGTGGGCCATAAAGCCTATGGCAAGACCTACGAATACTTCCCGCTCGTTGCCAAACAGGATTTTACCAGGAGCAGCATCAAGACCTGGATCAACAATTATTTCGAGGGTTCTCCAAAACACCTGGTCTCTTTTCTGGTAACAGAAAACGAACTGAACCTGAATGAACTCAATGCATTAATGAAGCAACTGGAAACAGTTAAGAAGAAAAAGAACAAATAATATTCACTCATCTCTAAATTCCATGATCATGGATTATCTGCTGAAAGTAACCATTGCCTGGACGCTCTTCCTCCTGCTTTTTGAAGTGCTGTATAAGAATAATACGAAGTTCACTGCAAATCGTGTTTACCTGCTGCTAAGCATGTTTACCGGGTTGCTGTTGCCGTTCATTCCTTTGCCTTCAACTGCTCCTGCTGAGCTAAGTGCAGTACAAAATTTGTACACCGCAGCACAAAGTTCCTTCCCGGAAACGGCCCTGCCTTTGCAACAAAATGCAAGGCCCGCACCAACCGCTGTAATGCAACCGGCGGATCAGGCATGGGACTTAATGCAGATCGCCGGTATTATTTATGCAGCTGTAGTATTGATATTAATGATGAAATGCCTGGCGGAGTTTTATAAGATCTCACAATTAATTCACAGGAATCCTGCACAAACCATTCACGGCCATCAGGTGATTACTACGGGTAAGATTCATTCACCCTATTCCTTCATGGGTCGCATATTCTTAACCAATGCCGCTTTGCATGACCCGAAGGAATTGGAATATATCATCAGGCATGAAGCTGCTCACAGCACCCGGAAACATTTCCTGGATCTGTGGATTTTTCAACTCGCATGCATAGTGCTTTGGTTTCACCCTTTAATATGGCGCTATCGGTACCTGCTGCGGTTACAGCATGAGTATGAAGCGGATGCAATGGCATCAACTGAAGACCGGTATAACTATGGCCAGTTTCTTTTAAGCCAGACGCTGTTAAATGGTGTTCCTTCCGTTACACATTCTTTTCATTTCTCCCCTATAAAAAACAGGATCAATATGCTTACTAAAAAACACAGTTTCAAAAACGGCAACTGGAGGTATCTCCTGATGTTACCCGTATTGCTGGGTTGCACTTTTCTGATGGCAACAAATTCACCTGAGGTGGAATATACACTGCAGGGCAATTCAAAGACTTTCAAAGGAAATACCTTTACATGGCGTGAATCAGACACCTTGTTTTACGATAAGCAAAAACAACGTGCGGAATTGGTGCCTGCACAAAGCAAGTTAAAACCACAGATCATTGAGAGCATGAATGAAGAGCCTGTTTACCAAAACGACTTTTTACAATGGCCGGCAACCTTTGGCAATACCGATACCGCATTTGCTCATTTTATTCAAAAAGAGTTCCAGGCACTTCGTAAAAATACTCCGGATAGCCTTGTTTATTTGGTTGATGTAAACCTGGTGATCGATAAAGAAGGAAAAATTGTCTTTTATGATGCACACTACGACCGGCCTCCTGAATCCGCTTTTGAACAACGAAAATTCTGGGATCCTTTCTACCAAATAGATACACAACCAAATGTTCAGATTGACCACATCATTGATCATAGTCCGGCCTGGAAACCTGCAATGATTGATGGCAAACCGGTAAATAGCTTTGTGCGGGTACGATTTCCGGGTTGTTAATTTTTAGACTGCCGGAATGAAAATCGATTGCTCTTTTTCAGAAGCCTATTTTTTACCGGAGGACAGGCTGCTCAATTACTCCTAATGAAAATGTAATTGACAAGCAAATCCGAAATATTCAGTCAGAACAAATTCGCATAATGGCAGTGTGTCCGACCGGATGTCAGTTATGAATGGTCCTGAATCACCTTAGCTTATGCCTGAACCTTATAAATGGCATTCGGCTAAAAATAGCGGTACGCATTCGCGTATTGCTGCAGAGTGTCTTTATCATTAATCTTGGTCAGGTATCTATATTATCAGCTTTGCGGACAAACCACAATCCCCTGTTGTTGAAGCATAGGTTATTACCTGCGCACTACCAGGATTCCATCCAGACTGCCAAATTCATGCATTCCCAGCTTGCAGCAATCGCGGCAACTTCTTATAAAAGTCTCGTTAAAATTTTGTAATTAGCAATCCATTCGTAATCTAAAAATATACTAACGTGAAAACCAGACTTCCTTTAATAATCAGCACCGCAGCGGTTTTGCTGCTGGTGAGTTGCGTGAGCACCAAAAAATATGAGTCGCTGCAAACGGATTACAGTGCATTGCAGGCAAAAAATTCGGCTATTGAGCTCGACAATATCAATTGCCAGAACAGCCTCGCTTCGGCTAATGCACGGGTAACTGGACTGCAGGAACAATTAACTGCGGAACGCGCCAACCTGCAGGCATTACAATCGGCACTGGACAAA
Source organism: uncultured Bifidobacteriaceae bacterium (assembly GCA_964524035.1). Classification (GTDB taxonomy): domain Bacteria; phylum Bacteroidota; class Bacteroidia; order Chitinophagales; family UBA10324; genus JACCZZ01. The sequence goes on along the minus strand of CAZGBP010000018.1, from coordinate 18,131 downwards.
TGCCTTACGTCAGCCGGGCAGGGTAACGTAAATGTTTCCAAACTGGTAGATGAGATCAATGCTTCCAATAAATATATACAGGCATTGATTGCCTCGAAGAATAAGAGTGATTCGCTGAATATGGTATTGACGAACAATCTTACCCGCTCCTTAAGTAAAGAGGAGATGCAGGACGTGAATGTGCAGGTGTTAAAGGGCGTGGTTTATATCTCTCTTTCAGACAATATGCTTTACAAATCGGGCAACTATGAAATATCTGAAAAGGCCGGGGAGACATTAACGAAAATTGCGAAGATTATAAAAGACTATGATGATTTTGAAGTATTGGTGGAAGGCAATACAGACAATGTGCCGATATCAACAACCAACATCCGCAATAACTGGGACCTGAGTGTGCTGCGCGGATCTTCCGTTGTGCAGGAATTACAGAATACTTACGGAATTGATCCGAAACGTCTTACGGCAGCAGGGCGCGGAGAATATAATCCAATGGCCTCCAATGATACAGAAGCCGGAAAGAACCTGAACCGGCGCACACAAATTATTATCACCCCAAAACTCGATCAGTTTATGGAGTTGATTAATAAGGCGCCACAAACGGATTCTACCGGAGTTAAGAAGTAAGGAGTTGTGCTCTTTACGTCTATGCAAATTAAGTGATTAAGTTAGCGAACATGCAGTCATCGGATGACTTTGAAGTCTTCCGATGACTACCACAACTCCGGCAACTTTCCATTTGCTTAATTGAAAGAAGTCGGTATATTTGAAAGATGTATTGAAAACGGGTGGTTATTCTACCTGCAGGTGCTGATTACAGTAACAGGGAATATCATTAAGCAATGATTCTTTCTTCAGATACAAAAAGTAACTGTCAGCCTTGCGCAGGGAGAGATCTTTCTGCAAAAAGAAAACAACGTGCAGGACTTTTCACGGGTATCGTTTTGGCCGTGTTGCCCAAATGCCCCTTTTGTGTGATGGCCTACTCCAGTGCCGTGATGCTTTGCACAGAAGGCGCAGGCATGCACAGCGGCCTATTTTCTTCCACCAATATTTTAATCATCACCATCCTGTTTTGTGCTATTGCCCTGGCAAGCATCTTATTCAACTACAGGGATCAGCGAACCGCTTACGCTTTTTTACTGGGCGCTATGGGAAGCACCATCATTATTCTGAGTATTACCATTACCATGAATTTAACCTGGTATTATTCAGGCATCGCTTTGTTGTTCGCAGGCATCTGGCTCAATGCAAGTTTATTATCTTTTGTAAGAAAAGTAAGGCATTATCTCAACACGTTCAGCCAGAATAATTCCGCATAAATCATTCAACAAAATAAAATTATACCACATGATCCCTCAGTCATTTGAGTACGAATCTCCCGGCACTATTGCTGAAGCCATTTCCCTGTTGCAGAAGTACGGTGAAGATGCCAAAGTCCTTTCCGGCGGTCACAGCCTCATTCCCATGATGAAGCTGAGGCTGGCACGTCCTGGTTATGTTATAGATATAAACAACATACCGGGCATGTCTTACATTAAGGAGGAAGACGGTTATCTGAAGATCGGTGCCCTCACCCGCGAATCGGAATTGGAGCATATGGACCTGATTAAGAAGAAGTACCCGATTTTCAGCGATGTCACCAAACTGATTGCTGATCCGCAGGTGAGAAACCGGAGTACCATCGGCGGTAACCTCGCCCATGGAGATGCAGCCAATGATCATCCCGCAGTAATGCTGGCCATGCATGCTGAAGTGATTGCTACCGGAGCAGGCGATAAAAAAAGGGTGATACCGATTGATGAATTTTTTCACGGCTTCTACACCACGGCCTTGCAACCGGATGAATTATTAACGGAGATACGCATTCCCATTCCACCTGCCGGAAGTGGCGGAGCCTACCATAAACTGGAGCGCAAAGTAGGAGATTATGCAACAGCCGGTGTTGCCGTACAACTCACCGTAGCAAATGGAGTTTGCACTAACATAGGCATTGGGTTAACCAATGTATCCGCTGTGCCGCTGCGAGCAAAAAGATCGGAAGAGGTGCTGCAAGGAAAACCCATCACCCGCGAACTGATTCAGCAGGCAGCAGAATATGCCGGTGAAGATTGCAGTCCTTCGACCGACCTGCGTGGCTCGGAAGAATACAAAAGAGCCATGATCAAAGAACTGCTGATCCGCATGATGCAACGTGCCATGGACAGAACCAAATAACTTACAGACCAACTTTTATTTCGCAACAGCTACAAACTGAAACAGCATGTCAAAAAAGAGCATCACCTTAAAAGTAAATGGCGCCCAGGAAACACTGAATGTGGAGCCCCGCTTATTATTAGTGCATCTGATCAGAGAAAACCTCAACCTTACCGGAACACACATTGGCTGCGATACCACCAGCTGTGGAGCCTGTACCGTTTTAATGGATGGAAAATCGGTTAAGTCATGTACGGTATTCGCCGTGCAGGCAAATGGTAAAGAGATTTCCACTATAGAAGGACTGGCGCAAAACGGGCAACTGCATCCGATTCAGGAAGGATTTAAAGAATGTCATGGATTGCAATGTGGTTTTTGCACGCCCGGCATGATCATGCGATCCTGTGAGCTGCTGGCCGGCAATCCTGACCCGACTGAAGATGAAATACGTTGGGGTATTTCAGGTAACATGTGCAGGTGTACCGGATATAATAACATCGTGAAGGCCATACAGTACGCTGCGAAGAAAATGAAAGAAGTACCTGTGCCTGCATAACATTTCTAAATACTTGTTTTCTACTCACTCCTCTAAAAACTTACCACATGGAAATACAATGTAAAACCTCCAAAGAGATCAGCGGCATGGGTCATTCTATGAAGCGGAAGGAAGATGCGCGCTTCCTTCAGGGAAAGGGTCATTATATCGATGACTTCAAGCTGCCCGGTATGCTGTATATGGCTATTGTGCGCAGTCCTTATGCTTATGCCAAAATTAAAAGCATCAACATCGAAAAGGCAATGGCCATACCGGGTGTGGTTGCCGTAGTTACGGGCCGAGACCTTGAAAAATACAACCTGCACTGGATGCCTACATTGATGTCGGATACACAAATGGTATTGCCTACTGATACCGTCATGTACCAGGCACAGGAAGTTGCCGCCGTAATTGCTACGGAGCGTTACATTGCCGCCGATGGAGTAGATGCAGTGGAAGTGGAATATGAAGTGATGAAACCGGTAATTGATCCGCATAAATCAATGGATGCTGCTTCACCGGTATTGAGAACGGATAAAAAAGGAAAAACGGACAATCACATCTGGCATTGGGAAGTGGGCGACCGTGCAGCTACCAATGCACTTTTTGAAAAAGCGGAAGTAGTTGTAAAAGAACAAATCTATATTCCCCGCATTCATGTGGCTTCCATCGAAACCTGTGGCTGTGTGGCCGACTATGATAAAATAGAGAATAAGCTAACCATGTACATGACTACACAGGCACCCCATGCCATTCGCACGGTAATTGCCCTGGTAGCAGGTCATGTGGGGTTAACGGAAGAAAAGATCAGGGTCATCTCTCCGGATATTGGGGGTGGCTTTGGTGGTAAGGTTCCAGTTTATCCGGGCTATGTGATTGCGATTGCTGTTTCCTTCCTGGTAGGAAAGCCTGTTAAGTGGATTGAAGACCGTAGAGAAAATTTGCAGGCTGATTCCTTCGCGCGTGATTATCACATGACCTGCGAACTGGCCGCGACCAAGGCAGGAAAGATTACCGGATTGCGTATTAAAACGCTGGCCGATCATGGCTATACGGATGCTGCTGCAAATCCTTCCAAGTACCCGGCCGGAATGTTTTCCATTGTAACAGGCTCTTATGATTTTCAAACGGCATTTACCGAAATGGATGCCGTATATACCAATAAACCACCGGGAGGTGTTGCCTACCGTTGTTCTTTCCGTGTAACCGAGGCAGCACATGCCATCGAGCGTATGGTAGACCGGCTTGCTGTAGAGGTGAAAAAAGATCCGGCACAGTTAAGGATGGAGAATTTTATTAAGAAAGAACAGTTCCCTTATCATTCGGCCCTTGGCTGGGAATATGACAGTGGCGATTATGAAGGCGCGCTGAAAAAAGCAATGGATATTATTGACTATGCCGGCTTGAGAAAAGAACAGGCAGAGAAACGCAAAGAAGGAAAGCTGATGGGAATTGGCATCTCCAGCTTTACGGAAGTTGTTGGTGCAGGCCCTTCAAAAAATTTCGACATCCTGGGCATAAAGATGTTCGACAGCTGTGAAATAAGGGTTCATCCTACCGGGAAAGCCATGGCACGCTTTGGCACCAAATCGCAAGGGCAGGGACATGAAACCACCTACGCACAAATTATTGCTGAAGAGTTAGGCATACCCGCAGAGCATATACAGGTAGAAGAAGGAGATACCGATACGGCACCTTACGGATTAGGTACGTATGCAAGCCGAAGCACACCCACTGCCGGAGCCGCTGCTGCAAAAGCTGCCCGCATTCTGCGCGACAAAGCCCGCAAGATTGCAGCCTACCTTTTAGAAGTGAGTGAAGATGACCTGGAATGGGAACCCGGAAAATTCTCAGTGAAAGGCGCACCTGAAAAATCAAAGACGATACAAGAAATTGTTTTTGCCAGTTATACCAATCATCCGCAAGGCATGCAGGCGGGATTTGAAGCAGTGTATTATTACGATCCACCCAATTTGACGTTCCCCTTTGGCTCTTACATCTGTGTAGTGGATATAGATAATAAGACCGGCGAAATAAAAGTTCGTCGTTTTGTTGCAGTAGATGATTGCGGTAATATTATTAATCCCATGATTGTAGAAGGACAGATTCACGGTGGTTTAACACAAGGGCTTGCTCCTGCCATGTATGAAGAAATGACGTATGATGAAGAGGGCAACAATCTTAACGGCAGTTTTATGGATTACATCGTTCCCACAGCCGTTGAATCTCCACACTGGGAAACAGGTAAAACCATTACCCCTTCTCCGCATCATCCGATTGGTGCCAAAGGAGTTGGTGAATCACCTACCGTAGGTGCACCACCTGCCATTGCCAATGCCATTGTAGATGCCTTGTCTCATTTGGGAGTTACGCATATTGATATTCCGATTACTCCCTTTAAAGTTTGGAAAATTTTAAAGGAAAAAGGCATAGCGGGGTAACAACAAACTAAAAACCTGAACGCCGTTGCGGTTGAATCTGCAACGGCGTTTTGTTTGAGCATCTTTACTAAGTGCCGCAATTCGCCAACAGTTATCAGGGGATAAATTCTTTAGCTTATTTTTAAACAAACAAAGCAGTCATGAAAGCAACTATTGAGAAAAAATTTGTCGTAAATCAAACCATTGAGAAAACATGGGAACTGCTGACAGATCCTGCTAAGATCGTAAGCTGCGTTCCAGGTGCACAACTGACAGAAACCATTGATCAGAATAACTATAAGGGAATCGTTGCCATGAAGTTTGGGCCGGTTGCTGTGAAATACAATGGCCAGGTGACTTTTGAAAAACGCGACGATGCCAATCATGAACTGACTTTGAATGGAAAAGGAATGGATGATAAAGGCAAGGGCAGTGCAGACATGCTGCTGACTGCAAAATTGTTTCAACAGGAAATGCAGACAGAGGTGAAGTACAGCATGGAAGTAAGTATCAGTGGTATGCTGGCACAGTTTGGTGCGCGGCTGATTACTGATGTTTCCAACCAGGTTGCCGATCAGTTCTCCAATAATTTTAAGAACAAGGCAGAAGGAATTGAATCATCGGCCGCAGGGGAAGATGCCGGTTCATTAAATGCAATCTCAATGGCAGGAAATATCTTAAAGAGTAAATTGGGTGGTCTGTTTGGTGGAAAAAAGGAAGAGGAAGAACCGAAATCGTAATTTTATTGATACCTGGCAAATGCTTTCACGCTTATCAGGTAAAAAATGGAGGTGAATCCAATGCCATTATGGATCCTCTGTATAATTTTAAACGCTCAAGCACACTGTCCTGGATTACATGATCAATATTGAAAATAAATAATGACTAAAATAGATGTCAACAAATTTTAGCCAGGTTGTAAGTGTTGAATCTATCGTTCATGAGTTGGATAGAAATGGATATGTAGCTGATGAAGAGTTGGCTACACTCTTGTTCCTTCTTTTAAAATCCGGCAAACCACTTTTACTCGAAGGACATCCGGGTGTTGGTAAAACGGAATTAGCTTATGCCCTATCAGTCATTCTTCATACAAAACTAATACGGCTTCAGTGTTATGAAGGATTGGATATTAATAATGCCGTGTATGAATGGAACTATCAAAAACAATTACTCAGCATTAAAATTCAGGAAAATGCAGATGCGTCTGCTTCAGAAAAAGAACGCCAGATATTCGGTCCCGATTATTTACTGACCAGACCTTTACTGCAATCCATCACCTGTGAAGATAAAAGCCCGGTACTGCTGATAGATGAAATAGACAGGGCTGATGAAGAATTTGAAGCGTACTTACTGGAATTGCTTTCTGCATTTCAAATTACCATTCCTGAAATGGGTACTGTTCAGGCAAAGCATAAGCCCTTTGTTATACTAACTTCAAACAGAACACGCGAACTGAGTGATGCGCTTCGTCGCAGGTGCCTGTTTCACTGGATTGAATATCCGCAACCCGAACGTGAAATCAGTATTGTGAGAAAGAGGCTGCCTTTAATTGAAGAAACCCTGGCGCGACAGGTTGTGCACCTGGTACAGAAACTAAGGCAGAAGAATCTTTCCAAAACTCCCGGCGTTGCAGAAACCATTGACTGGGCATCTTCATTAATAGCACTGGGATATCATACCATCGAACAAAAAGCATTGCTGCAAACACTGGGATGTGTTTTGAAATCAGCCGATGATATTAACCGCGTAAAAGAAGAATACCTGGAAGATTTACTGACCACCTAGCCCATAGCAAACTGCGCTCATGCTTGCACTCATCATTCAATTCATTAATCTGCTTCGAAGGGAAGGACTACATGCCGGCATACAGGAAACCATTGATGTTTTGGAGGCGGCAGGTTCCGGGATACTGGAAAGCAGGTATCGTTTTAAAATAGTCATGCGGTCGTTGTGTTGCTCTTCGCTGGAAGAAACACCTATTTTCAACAGGTTGTTTGAACAGTATTGGGATGAGAAAAACGAACCACCGGTCAAATCATTCCGGAAGATCATCAATCCCATGCAACTGGTGAATAATAAAAAAGCATCGGTTGTGTTGCTTGGCAGTGGCAAGCAGGAAGGTGAGCAGGAGGACGCAAAAAATACGTCCGGCGCCAATGCGGCTGAACGATTGCGCCGAACTGATTTTTCAAAAGTGACAGAGATTGAAACTGATTTACTGGAACAAATCGCGCGCAGGCTCTGCAAAGAAATGAGCCATCGCATCCGCAGAAGACTAAAAAGCAATGGGGTGCGCAGACAAATTGATCTTCGCAAAACATTCCGAAGAAATATTGAGAAGGGTGGCACACCACTCCAACTGCTTTACAAAGAACGACGCATACAAAAAGACAAACTGATTCTTTTTTTAGATGTGAGTGGTTCGATGGATAAGTACAGTTTTTTCCTGCTGCGTTTTATCTTTACCTTAAGAGAGCATTTTAAGAAGCTGGAAGTATTTGTATTTAGCACAGGCCTGATGCGGGTTAGTCCGTTAATTCAAAGTAAGGGAATTGATAAGGCATTGCAACTGCTCGGCGGGCAGGCTCATTTCTGGTCGGGCGGAACAAAAATCGGCGAATGCCTCAGCACATTTAACAACGCGTATGGCCGCTACCTGAGTAAAAGCAATTCAGTGGTAATTATGGTGAGCGATGGGTTGGATACCGGTACACCTGAACTTTTGCAAACTGAACTTCAAAAGATAAAACGGCGTTCCAAAAAAATTATATGGCTGAACCCGTTGAAAGGAATGAAAGATTATGCTCCTTTAGCCAAAGGCATGAGCACCGCTTTACCAATGGTTGATGAATTTGGGTCGGCGCATAACCTGAACAGTATCATTGAACTTGAAAAATACCTGATGAATGCCTGAAAATTTAGTATTGAAAGCGCAGGAATTGCAGAAGAATAATGAACCATTTGCTACTGCTACAGTGGTATGGAGGGAAGCGCCCAGTTCCGCAAAAACGGGTGATAAGGCCCTTATTAATAAGTTCGGTGATCTTATAGGCTGGGTAGGCGGCGGTTGTGTGAAAGGTATCATCATTAAGGAAGCGGAAGATGCGATGAAGAGTGGCAAAGCCAGGCTGGTAAAAATCAGTCCGGAAGGTTCCCCTGAAAAACAAGAAGGTATCATAAAATACAAAATGACCTGTATGAGCGAAGGATCAGTAGATGTTTTTATCGAACCGAATCTGCCGCCTCCGCACCTGGTGGTGATCGGTAAATCTGCCATTGCAAAGGCACTGGTTAAAATGGCAAGAACGGCAGGTTACTACGTTACAGCCGTAGCACCTGATGCAACACCTGCCACCTTTGAAAAAGTTGATGCACTGTTTACGCAATTAAATCTGCAACAGGCAAAAATTCATGCTGCTACTTCCATCCTGGTAGCCACACAAGGTGAGCAGGATGAAGCGGCACTGGAAATGGCATTGCAGCACCAGTGTGCATACATCGGTTTTGTTGCCAGCAGAAAGAAAAAGGCTGCCGTGTTTGAATATTTATCATTACAGGGCATCAGTCAAAATGTACTAAACCGTGTTATGTCGCCTGCCGGTATTGATATTAATGCCAAGAAACCGGAAGAAGTAGCCATCAGTATCCTTGCTGAAATTATTCAGGTACATAACAGTGCTGCGATTGGCATTGGATTCACAGGATATGAAGAGGCTTTTGGTTCGTCAGGCAACAGTGCTAAATTCTATATCAACCCCGTTTGCGGAATTCCCATTGATACCGCTAATCCCAAACATATCGTGGATTATCATGGGGAGAAAGTGTATTTCTGTTGTGATGGATGTAAGGTTAAATTTGATGCTGATCCGGAGAAATATATGAAGAAAGCGATGCTGCAATAACAGGATTCTTTCAACGGGTGTGCAATCAACGGGTGTGCAATACTTCGTTCTTTCAAAAAATGGAAATAAAATCAGGGTTAAGGCACGAAGCCGCCAAGAAAAAAATGTAACCGCTTATTGTCCTTTTTGACCTTTGTTGTAACTAACTAAAGAAGCTAATGCTTACTCATTGAGCTACGTTGCCCTTACATTGAAGAATGATGAAGTGCGATAAGTCGTACAACCCTTTTCAAAATATGAAATGGCTTAAAAAGAACATTCATTGAATGCAAAAATCTAAATTAATCCTGAGGTTCTCTCACCTGCCCACCTGTTGAATATTGAAAATTGAGTGTTGAATATTAGATATTTCAAATATTCAATTGTCATTTGGTATGATACCCCCAAATGTATGAACCCTCCGTTAAATTCACCCTTCACTCTTTCACCAGTTCCTCATAATCTATCCTGTAATCGAAATCCTGTAAGACATGAGGCGTAACCATCTCCATCCAAAAGATGTGAGCTGCATGCTGTTGTACGATCTCTTTACATCCTTCCATCTTTTCATGCTTCAGTATAGTATCACGATAAGCCGCCGAAAAAATCACCGGATTTCCCTTCTCATTGTTGAAACGCGGAAGGCAAATGACCGCTGCATCCTTCTCATGCTGTTGCAGGAATGCTGCCTGCATCCACCGGTACTCTTCCGCGGTAATCATCACCATATCTGACAGGCATATCATAAATCCCGCACCTGTTGCATGCCTCACTCCTTCCTGAATAGTGGTAGTCATTCCCTTTTCATACGCTTCATTTACTACCAACTTCACCGGCAAATCAGCTAATAGTGCAGTTACCTTTTCCGCTTCATGTCCTATTACAACCAAAACTTCCTTTATTCCTGCTGCAAGTATATTTTCCACTACGATCCTGATAATTGCCTTATTGTGATAAGGTAGCAACAGTTTATTCTCCTTGCCCATCCTTTTTGAAAGGCCGGCTGCAAGGACAATAGCAGTCAGGTGGTTCACTGATTTGTTCATGAAGCAGCTATCAGAGTGAAAACAAATTAATGTATTATTGTTCTGCAATAACTGTCATGAAATAACAGATGGAAGATCCTGAACTAATGCTGATTTTTTTCACCATCGCATTCATTTATGCTTCAGTTGGTTTCGGCGGCGGATCAAGTTACATCGCCATCCTTGCATTGTATGCATTGCCCTTCAAAGAAATCAGGCTGATTGCTTTGATCTGCAATGTGATTGTCGTAACAGGCGGTACGCTGCTCTTCATCAAAGATAAACAAGTCAGGTGGAGCAAGATACTGCCCATTGCAATCTGCAGTATACCCCTTGCATTTTTAGGAGCGCGCATGAAGATCAGTGAAGATCACTTTTTCATTGTACTCGGTTCTTCTTTGCTTGTAGCGGCGGTATTGCTTTGGGTTAAGACGAAGCCGGGTGCGCCGGAAGACGAAAATACAGGTAATGCACATTGGGCGCGTGATGGCGGCATTGGAGGAAGCATCGGTTTCTTATCAGGCATGGTTGGAATCGGAGGAGGTATTTTTCTTTCTCCATTGTTAAACTTGCTGAAATGGGATACTGCACACCATATTGCAGCCACAGCCAGTGTATTCATTCTCGTCAATTCAATAGCCGGCTTGGCAGGTCAAATGTCTAATCTTCCTGCTGTAATAAATTACAATCAGATACTGCTATTGGGTGGTGCGGTGCTGCTTGGAGGACAACTTGGTTCCCGCATTGGCGCTACGAAATTCAATGCACTGGTAATTCGAAGGCTCACAGCTGTGCTGGTTTTTTATGCAGGTATTGAAGTCCTCTTCAAACACCTCCCCTGGTTTAAGTAACTCAATTATGAATCTAACCCTACTGGCATTCGGAATAGCAAAAGAAATTTTGGGCGGTTCAACTGTTCACCTGGAGGTGATTGACGGGTGTACCGTTCATCAATTGAAAAGATCCCTGGAAGAGGAATTTCCACGACTGAAAGAATTATCCTCATTCCTGATTGCTGTAAACAACCGTTATGCTTTACCGGAAGAGCAGCTATCGCAAAAAGACGAAATTGCGGTGATTCCTCCGGTGAGTGGGGGGTGAGGTGGGGAAGACGTAAGACGTAAGACCTATGACGAAAGACTGATGACGGAAGACCTAAGAACCAGGAACCATGACTCAAGACTCGCCTCTCGCTACTCAATACTCGATACTCAATACTCGTTACTCAATGACTGACATAAAAATAACAGATCAACCCCTAAACATTCCCATGTGCATTGAATGGGTTATGGAACCACGTTTCGGAGGTATTGATGTCTTTATTGGAACCGTGCGGGCCAGCACAAAAGGAAAAAAAGTGCTGAGACTGGAGTTTGAAACTTATGAAAGCATGGCACAGCTTGAAATGAAAAACATCGCTGAAGAAGTCCTGAAAAAATTTACCGTCTATAAAATCCTGATTCATCACCGCACCGGCATTTTGCAGGTTGGAGATGTTCCGGTAGTTATAGCGGCGGGAGCGGCTCATCGCGACGCAGCCTTTGATGGTTGCCGGTATGCTATTGATGAATTAAAGAAGCGTGTTCCTATCTGGAAAAAAGAAATATTTGAAGATGGGGAAGTATGGGTGGCCGCTCATCCGTAATATTTATCACGAGCCGCACAACAGAAAAGAAAAACGCCACACGGATGATTCGGATTCGACAGCTGACTGCCGATAATACAGCAATGATTCAATGCAAATCACCGATTCCAATTGTTTAAGAACTTCATGCGAATGATCAATTAACCATTATCATTATTGTAGCTCGATAAACCCGCATGATCCGTGTTCCGTGTTCTTTCATTTCGCCTGAGTAGATTCCGTCGTTTTTGATGCAGCGTAAGCCTCCATCCAGGCCTTCACACCTCCTGCCAGTGAAAACGCAGTGACTTCCGGCAAATACTTTCTTAAAATCTTTACAGCCTCCGCACTGCGTTTTCCGGATGCGCAATAAAAAACTACCGGTTTTCCGGTATTGATTTCCTCATACCTTGATTCCAGATTGGCAACCGGAATATGCTTACCTCCAAGCTGAAATTGCATTCGCTCTTCGCCTGAGCGAACATCTATCAATTCATAATACTCACTGCTCAGCTTTGCTTTCAATGCTTCCGGAGTTATGGTAGCGATCTGAACACTGGGTATCAGCTCTTTGATTACTACTTTCGAAACAGAACCTGTTTTGATGATCCTGCTTTGCATGGTCTGCACATCCAGCAGAAGTATTTTTCCTGCCAGTATTTCGCCGGTTCGGGTAATGAGTTTGATGGCTTCATGAGCCTGCATGCAGCCGATAATGCCGGCCAGTGTGGGAATCACACCCCCTTCCGCACAGTTTGGGATAAGTGCAGCATTCACTTCCGGAAAAAGGTCGCGGTAGTTGGCAGACCGGGTCCCGTCTTGCTGCAAATGGTTCCAGACCGCAACTTGTCCTTCATACTGATAAATGGCTCCATATACCAATGGCTTACCCGAAAGCACACAGGCATCATTCAGCAGATACCGCGTTTCAAAATTGTCAGTGCAATCAATAACCAGATCATGAGATTGAACGATGTCCATCACATTCTGAGAGACAATTCTGCCGGTAAATGGAATTAAATGCACATGCGGGTTTTGCCGCTGCAGTTTGGCACAGGCCAGAGTTGCCTTATTCAAACCTACATCATCCGGAAAATACAGGATCTGCCTGTGCAGGTTGCCGATAGAAACCGTATCGGAATCAGCAATGGTAATCGTGCCAACTCCGGCAGCAACGAGATATTGAGCAGCGGGACAGCCTAATCCACCTGCCCCGGCCAGCAGCACTTTCGCTTGCTGCAACTGGCGCTGCTTCTCTACGCCAAATCCGGGTAACTGTATCTGGCAACTGTATCGCAAAAGCTCATCGGTGGAAATCATGGTGCGGAACGACTGCTTAAATGTTTAATTCTGTAACACAATATTTCAAGATAGTACAAACCTGTTTCAGTATGCAGACTTGCCGGTGCACTAAACGGTCTTCCGCCCAAGCAATGCGTTTGCTTTCTGAAATTCTTCCTGTGTATTCACATTCATCAATGCATTCGGAAACGGTGGTTGAAGAATCGCAGCTTCGCTATTGATCAATACTTTGCGCGGGCAGGAATATCCCTGAGCAAGAAACGACAACAACACAGGGTAACTTTTAGGTTCCCAGATGGTGACAAGCGGTTCAGGCAATCCATCATGCGGACTTTGAAAGGTTGTTGCAATACAGGATTGATTACGTTGTTTAACCAGGAAATTCAGCACCGAACTGTCGAGTAACGGAAGATCGCAGGCTACTACCAGCCAGGCCGCATCAGGTTGTTCGCGGAATGCAGAAAGAATAGCTCCGTACGGGCCAAGACCTGTAAACGTATCGGTAACGGTTTGAAAACTTCCCTTCAGTTCAGCCCGTTGCTCTTCCCGGCAAGAAATAAAGACTTCATTACAGAAGGGCTGCAACAATTCTGCAATATATTCCCGCTGTTCTTTTCCATGCCAGTTGATCTTGCCTTTATCACTGCCCAATCGCAGGCTTCTGCCGCCGGCAAGAACGAGTCCATTGATTTTCGGCACTGCCAATTCCATCTTATCTCTGAAGAAGGCAACTATCTTACCCCTTTCCTGCATACTGAAAACCGGGATCTTTTCCCAGTGAGGAATGGCTTCCTTCACGAAATCAAAAATGGTTGTCTCTCCTTCAGCCATCAAGAACAACTGAACATCTGTAAGCTGGCTCAGTTTTCTTTTCAGTGATGCTTCTTTGACCTTATCAATAACCACCACTTGCGACTTTGACTGTTGATGATTGCCATTAACCAGAATCAGGTCGGCCTCATGAAGCACTTCCTGAAAACCGAAGGCATTGAATTTCTTATTAAACACAAACTCATGATGATTGATCTTATCTGAGTACTCAGCGAATGCTCCGGCAGCCAATCTGCCCGGCAATACTGCAGTTTGACCTTCCTTTACATGTGCTGCATCCACATAAGCGCACTTATATGAAATGGAAAGCGCTGCAATTATATCCTCAGCCAGTTTCTTAATAGCGGGGCATGGTGTTCCAAGTACTGCCCATTCATTTCTACCAAAGTTTCCTAAGGATGGTCTCGCTAAATCAGCATGCTTTCTATGCTCAGCGGCATTCATTTTTCAAACCCGTTTTTCATCTGAATAAACTGTTAACCTTTACTATTAATCCCCTTTTCCAACTTCCAACTTCCAACTTTAAAATCTCCAAACCCTAAAAACCTCTCCCTTCGTAAAGTTATTCCGTTCCAATGGCAATTCCATAAATGCATCCATATCTACCAGGTTAGCGAAATCACCGGATCCATTTCCCATCACCGGAGTTGCAAGCCATTTACCTTCATTATCAACACGTAGTCTCACCTGAAGAAAATACTGAAGCTGCGGCAAGAAAGTAAAATCATCATCCAGGATGGCGTAAAACTTTTCTTCCTGCAGATTCATCGATGCCCGGAACCATGGCATAAAAAAACGGTGCAGGCACATGAATGTACTGACCGGGTTACCGGGTAATGCAAATACAAGCATTCCATTCTCATGACTGCCAAACCAAAAAGGAGCACCGGGCCGCTGCTTTACTTTATGAAAGAGCTTTTTTACTGAGAGCTCTTCGAGTGCTTTGGGTACATAATCAAATTTTCCTGCTGAGATGGCACCGCTGATGATTAATATGTCATACTTCCCAAGGCAGCCACCGATTTGTTCCCTGGTAATATCAGGGTCATCGGGAATACGCAGGAGATCCGCTTTCAACTTCCATTGATGCAGTACAGCTTGAATTGAATAATTGTTTGAACGTCTTACCTGGAAAGGTGATGGAGTTTCATTTACTTCCACCAATTCATCTCCAGATGAAATGATGGCAATGCGCGGATTTTTTTTCACCAGCAGTTCGCTTTTGCCACAAGCAGCTGCCATATTGATTATGGCCGGACTAATAACCCGGTTCGCTCCAACTACTACTTCATCCTGCCTTTTATCACGACCGCGGAAATGAATATTCTGAGACGGAACAACTGCTGGAATAAGCAGGGTTGCCATTCCGTTTTTCATTTCAAGATCTTCATAACGAATTACCGTATCCACGGAAGAAGACAATGCTGCTCCTGTCATTATTTCGACACATTCATCCTCCCTGGAAATATCCTTGGGAGCATCTCCGGCTGCCTGAACCGCTACTATATTAAATGTCCTGATTCCTTTTTCCAGTGCACCGTACGTGATGGCAATGCCATCCATCGTTACCCGGTCATAGGGCGGGAAATCGCGGTCCGCCCTGATATCTTCAGCCAGCACTCTTCCCAGCGATTCGGTAAATGGTATTTTTTCTACGCCATAATCTCCTTTTTGTATAAGAACGATCTGATCGGCTTCTGCAATGGTGATCATAGTTGAAATTTATATTTTGTTGTTATAGAGCAACCTAACAACTTCTCGCGAATCCTCTCCAGTTATTTGTTTACACTACTCACCACTAACTACACACTACTCACTACTAATTCACTCATCCCCCAATGGTCGCCATCGATTCATGCACCGGCATCGCATCCTTCCTCAACTGTTCTGCTTCCCATCCATTTTTTACACGATGGTTGATCGAATCAAGTAGTGCTTCCCTTAATTTTTCATCTCCCTTTTCGCTGCGGATAATCTCTTTAACATTTAATACTCCATTATCATACAAGCAGGTTTTCAGTATGCCTTGAGGTGTAATGCGCAGCCGGTTGCAGGTTCCGCAAAATGTACGCGAGTAAGCGGCAATTACTCCAACCTTTCCCTGATGACCCGGAATCTGATAGTTATAAGAAGTTGAATAAGGACCGTCGGGTATTTTTTGAATCGCCGGGAATTTCTCCATGATGAGTGCCATGATCCGCTGATAATTCCAGTGAACGGAATCTGTATGTACATCACCACCATTAAAGGGCATCTCCTCAATAAAACGAACACTTACCGGCAAATCTCTGGTAAGTTCAGTAAGAGGTAAGATATCCTGTGAATTCTTCTCACCCATTACCACTGCATTAATCTTGACATCTATTCCATTCGAAAGCAATGCCTCAAGGGTATTCATAACTTTTGGTAATTCATCGCGCCTGGTTATTGCGAAAAACCGGTTGCGGTCCAGGGTATCCATGCTGAGGTTAACAGATTGGATACCCATTCTTTTCAATTCCGGAACTAATGGCGCAGTCAATACCCCGTTGGTGGTAAGGGTAAGCTGATTCAGTCCGGGCAGTTTTGAAATGGACCAAAGCAGCTTCATAATATCCGTCCGAACGAAAGGTTCTCCGCCGGTAATGCGAATCTTATTAATACCCATCCTCACCAAAAGTGAACAAAGCCGCAACATTTCCTCAAAGGTCAAAATCTCTTTTCGCGCCAGCCAGTCTATACCCTCTTCAGGCATACAATAGAAACAACGCAGGTTACACCGGTCAGTAACGGCCAGGCGCAGGTAATTAATCGTTCTGCCATGATTGTCATTAAGCATAATTCTTATTCCTCGTGGATGTTACGCGCTCTCAGGCGAAGCGAGGTTCCACTCCTTCCAGTGAAATTACTTATTATTTCAGCAAGGATGGAGAGAGCGATTTCTTCAGGCAAATTGGCACCAATGTCAAGGCCTGCAGGTGCAAAGGTTCGGGTGCGGTTATAATCAGAAACGGGATTGCCTTCCGCTGCCAACTCCTCATACATTTTTGCAGCTCGCTTCTTTGGACCCAGTAAACCGATATATGCTGCATTAGTTGACAGGGCAAACTTGTAGTTTCTGAGATCAGTCTTGTAATCATGTGCCATCAGCATGATGGCGGTATACGCATCTGTCACCGGTTGTACTTCACTTTTATTATGAATTACTTCCGTTTCCATATTGAAAAGAGATTTGTCGGCCTTTCCAATATTGGTTACCACCGTAACCTTCCATCCCAACTCCCTCGTTAGCCTGGCCAAAGGATAGATATCGTAATTGCCACCATAAATCACTAAATGGGTAACAGGTAGTATCACTTCTATAAAAATGCGTGCTGCACTTTCTTCATAGTATACAGTTTGCGAAACTCCGGTATTTAGGCAATTCCTGATATCCTTTATCACGGCTTCTGAAATATTTGGAATTGGAAATGAATTCCGGAATTGCTGGTCGTCTTCAAATAAAAAAACGCAACCCAATGCATTTGCATCGGTACTTCCAGTGATGGAAACTACTACCCTAGGAATACGGATTGCAGGTAAGGAAGATAAGACGGAT
This sequence comes from uncultured Bifidobacteriaceae bacterium, assembly GCA_964524035.1. GTDB lineage: Bacteria > Bacteroidota > Bacteroidia > Chitinophagales > UBA10324 > JACCZZ01. The sequence goes on along the minus strand of CAZGBP010000018.1, from coordinate 743 downwards.
ACCGGGTTGAATTTCTCATTTATTCTAATGGGTGTAAACAACACATCAATGATGCCATTGCAACCAAGGCCCACACCTACCTGGTGTTCATCTTCCTTCGTAGTATCATAAGTCACTACCGATGCTTTGTCTGCTATGATGGCCTTTTGCGCACGGCGAAGTGCATCTCCTTCCAGGCAGCCGCCACTGATTCCTCCAAGGTATTGTCCGTTGTCGAGCACGAGCATACGTGCGCCTGTCCGCCGATAAGAGGAACCTTCTACTCTTACCACTGTAGCCAGTGCTGTTGCTGTCTTACTGAAGTCAATCTGGGCATATGCCTCCAGAATGGATTGAATTTCTTTCATGCTTACCTTTCAGATTGAAAATTAGAAAAGATTTGTTGCAAAGCAATGCCCAGTCCTGCAGGAAAATATTGCGGAGCAAACCCTGTGAAAAAAGAAAAATAGTTACTGACAGAAAAGAAAAAAGCTGCCCCGGCTTTCGGGGCAGCTTCTGACACAAGGTCATCTTAAAAAAGGACACCTTCCCTAAAGGTTAATCAGTGAAGGTGTCCATGATTGATCTGTAGATCGCATGAATACCTCCTTTTTCTTTGATGAAAGTTAAAAGTACAAAAAAGGAGATTATCAAAATTCTGTTTAGGAGGAAAGGGTGCATACCAAATTGTCGCTGCTCATAACATTATCTTAAACCCGGATTTAGCAGTTGAAAACTAAGGTTAAAGATATATACGGGCATAT
>CAZGBP010000017.1:0-46794 GCA_964524035.1 uncultured Bifidobacteriaceae bacterium | reverse complement strand
TGCCGACAGTTTAGTGCTTCTAAATGCCCGCCATCGCCAAGCCCCGAAACGTTAGCAGAAACCCTATAGCGACAGTGCAACTTTGAACCTGACCGCAGGAAACGAACATTGTGCAAGGTAGGCGAAGCCTTATTTGCTATTCTTCGCAAAAGCAAAAGAGAAGCAACGCCATACACAAGCCAACCCAGGTTGCTTCACATTTGCTTTTGCCCCAACGCACCCAAGCCAACCCACCACCCAAATACATTGGCTTTGAAACCAATAATTGACTGTCAAAACAGGAAGGGTGAAAAATATTTTTTGGGATATTTGGTTTTATAGAAAGAAAAATATTATATTTGCACTATATTTTGAAAATATAGATAATAATGAGTGATAATAAACAAAAGAATGACAGATTTAAGCGTATAGCCTCTAAAAGAGTTGCTAATATAATTAAAAGCATTCGCAGTTTGTCCAACTGTTCAAACACAAATAACTACCAGTATAACGAGGAGGATGTAAACAAAATGACAAGAGCAATAAGAGAGGAAGTAAAGGTTATGGAAACTCTTTTCAGAAAAAACTTAAACAATAAAAAAGACACTTTTAATTTCTAAACAATGAAATGGAATTTTAGACAAGGTGGCGACACCGAAAGTCCTCAAAACGCAGCCATCAAAGAATTTTCAAAACACATTTTTGAATCTATAGTTCGTGAGGCTATTCAAAACAGTCTTGACAATCCAAATTTACAAGTGAACAATCCTGTAACTGTAACATTTGCGTTTGGAGAAATACCGAAGAACCAAATCCCTGGTTATGATGATTTGCTAATTCACTACAATGCGACTAAATTATTTTGGGAAAACGACCAAAGTTATAAACCCATTTTTGATGCCATTGACAAAAGGTTGAATGATTTTGATTTATTCATTCCGTATTTACAAATTTCAGACTACAATACTACTGGAATGAATTTAACTCCAAAGGAGAACGAGAACATTAGGAAAACAAATTACTACGCATTTTCAAGAGGGAATAATACAGTCAAAGCAAATGCACAAGCTGGTGGTTCGGAGGGACAAGGGAAAGCTACCTTTTATGCTGCATCAGCATTGCGAACTCTTTTCATACATACAGTTAGTGAAGAAGGGAACATATCAGAGGGTTTAACCAGATTGGCAACACATGTATTAGATGGTCAAGATTTTTCTTCAAACGGACATCTATTTCAAGAGATTGAAAATCCAACTTATGAAACCGAATCAGATTCATTTCCTTTTAAAAGAAAATCAGAAGATGGTTTTGGCAGCACAATAAGTATTTTAGGATTGTGGGATTATGAAAATGTTGAGCAGAAAATGATAACAGCAGCAATCAATAATTTTTGGATGGCTATTCACGAAGGAGATTTGATTGTTAAGGTTGGAGAAACGGAATTAAATCAAGATAACATTGAAGGTCTTATTGAACATTATCTTCCAGAGAGAAGTGAATCCAGTCATACAAAGAGCAACCCAACCAAATATGGAAGAGCAAAATGTTACTATGAAACATGGACAGAAAAATTTAAAGACCAAACAGAAATTTATGATGAACCAATTGACACACTTGGTCATTGCATTTTAAAAATATCTCAACACTCTGAATACCCAGGCAAGATTGCATTCTTCCGCAAACAAAAAATGTTAATAGTAAGAAGTAATGTAAATCTGTTTGTAAGCAAAGGCTACTGCGGAGTTTTCATTTGCATAGATGAAACAGGTAATGAAATTCTTAGAAAAATGGAGGGAAAAACTCACACCGAGTGGGACCCAAATTTGTGTATGACGGAAGACGATACCAAAATCGGAGAAAAGGCAATGGAGGCAATGAATAAGTTTATTACAAAGTGTTGGCAAAACTATCGTTCAAAACATTTTCCCGATACATTAGATTTAAAGGGGCTTGCAGGATTATCAATAGGGAGTAAGCCAACTGGAGAAAAAAAACCAACAGGGACAAAAGAAAAAAAACCAGTTGTTCCTAATCCTAACCCGAAACCAAAACCTGAATTTGAAAAACTTGGTATCACAAAAAAAGGTCTTAGTTCAGTTAAGGAAAATGAAAAGTGGAAGTATTCTCTTGTTCTCAAATCCAATCAGGACAAAAGGTTAAACATAAGAATGTTTCCTGCAACAGATGCGGCAAGAGTTTCCAGTGATGACTTGCTTCAAGTTGTTCAAGCTTCTGACGGTTGGAGTTTTAATAACAATTCCATTGAAGGTGATTTGGTTGAAGGGAATAACACAATTGAATTTTATCTTAACGACACAGAACGAGTTGCGTTAGATTTTAAACTAACAAGCATATGAAAACAAACTACGATTTTCCATATCAATTTTTAGACCTTACAGGAACAGATGTGCGTTATCTTGAACCTAAGTTTGAAGATAATTAACTTGTAATTTCAATTGACTTGGGGGCATACGAATTTAACGAAAGCGTTGATGTCATAATTGAAGTTGAATCTTCGCAAACCTTTTACCGCAAGTTGTTTGTCCTGACAGAAAGTAAATCAACCGTAAAAATTAAATACGACCACCTGGGTTCAAAAGTTGAATATACAATTCTCCTTATCTCAAAACAGGATGGAGATATTGAGATAAACGGTCAATCTGATTATTATGAATTAGGCGACTGCGTTGGTGTTTTAGAAAAAAACACAATTGCTTTTATTGAAGAAGAAGGTTTTTCAGGACTAATCAAAATTGCTCCGACAGAAAAAAATACAATTGCTTACGACTTAACAAGCGACTGGATAACAATTGAACTTCCAAAAGCGACCTATGAAAAATTTTACCCTTGGCAAAAAGATGATAGCACAATTCCATTTGCATTAGCAAGCCTCGGCAATAGTTGTATTCAATTTGCAATCATCAAAGCTTTAAAGGACGAACAATACAAAGAAAAAAAGTGGTGGGAAACAATAAGCAAATTGCTTTCTGACAAAGATTACTCTGTTGATGACTTGGGAGAAGATGAAGTTCCAGGTGCGACAAATAAAATTTTAGGAAACTGTATTCAGGAAATGGTTAACGCAGCAACGCCTGATGTTGAACATGGAGACACTTCAATTTTAGCATAAACTATCAAAATGAAATTTACAATAGACACCATCAAAGACCTTAAGATAAAGGTTAAAGAAATGAACGGAACTCTTTTAAGTTACTACACAAAAGATGGGTTTAAGCCAGACGATTCGTTTCGCTTGTTTACAGAGCAAAGTGAACCTTCAAAAACAGATGATAGCTTGGTTAATGAAATGATTTCGGCTTTTGAAAATAACGAAACTGAATTTGAAGCGGGAAAACTATTATTTGAAAATCTTAAACTAAATCCGAAACAAGCATCTGATATTGGTTTTTGGACATACCACAATCACTACACCTTTTATCAATACATCAGTAAAAGATGGGGAGATGTTTGGAATGAAGAAAAGGAAGTAGTCAATCCTTCAAGTTACATTGTCAATCACTGGATACAATCAAATTCATCACAGTCAGAGTTAATCATTTATCCAATTTCAGGATTGTGGTGGTCGTTTTATTTAACTGTTGATGAGAAGCGTGAAGACAAATACGAACTCACCAAAATATATTTCAAGAACTATACTCTTAGGGTTGTTCAAATGGGACAAACAAGATTTGCACGACACAAACCTGCAATTATGGGAGTTCTTGAATTCATTAAAGAAAATGGTCTTGAAAAAAAATCTTTAGAGCAAGCAGGCAGAGCAATTGTCCCATATATTAATCTGTTGGGTGGAATCCGTCCACTATCTTACTTTGATAAAGATTGGTTTAAAGCCAAACTTAAGAAGCGATTTGGAGAGCAAATAAAAGCAGGGCAAAAATTATTTATTAGACCTGATGAACTGAAAATAATTAAGCAGAACAGCGAAGCCCAAAAATTACTAGACACTAAAAAGCAAACTGAAATATTTGACCGTTACTTATGCCTAAATGCAGAATCCGGGAATTATATGATTTCAAGTCAATATGATGACAACTGGGATTATTGCATCGGGTTGGACTTTGAAATTAAAGACCAGTTTTTAATTCACTTTTATCAGGAAGGAAAAATAAAAAAGACGAAAGTAAATGGAAGCCTTTCTAACAAAACAGTTGACCGTTCCAAACCATATAGCAATGGCAAATGTCCGAGACTTACCTTGACGGGTTTGCAACTAATTAATCAACCAGTGTTGTTTGGAATTGCCTACAAAACGAGATACGGAATTTTCTTTAAAGCAATGGACGAGCAAAGTCTTGAAAATTTTAGGACTGACAATTCTGAATTGAATCAGGAGGGTAAAAAAGTTTTATACCTTGATGAACCATTTAAATCAGCGTATAAAATTTTACCTCACGAAATAAAAGATGCCTTGGGAACTTTAGTAATGCAAAGCCCAACTAGTAAAGGAGCTGACATCACAAATAAATATCATGCTGACAAATGGAAAGTCTTAAAAAATCATTGGGCTGAATTATTTAATGGGTCTATAGAATGGAGTTAGCGAAAAACATACATGCCAACGAATTTGCAAGCACATTTTATTTTTTCTCAACGCACAATGCTACCACAGAAAAAAATATAAAGAGCTTGCAAGCCACCGCACCTAACAGTGCAGACATTTGTACAAGATTGACACGACACAGCAACGGAGTGACAGAAACACGAATCAATAACAGCCGTTTGGCGTCATGCGGGGTGACGTGCTTAAATTCAAGCGTAGTGCTCCTATTGGGCTTTAGTGGTAAGTTGACAGTGAAGTGCTCCGAAATCCCGCACGAACGCCAAGCGGCAAACCGTTAGCGGTCATTATATGACGACAGATTAAACAGAATAATAATGAACGTTAAAGAACAAATCAGAGATTACATCGCTTCTCAACCTGACACAAAACGAACAGACATTGAAGAGTTGCATAAACGACTGCTTAAAGTATTTCCAAAAGGAAAATTATGGTTTTTAGACGGCAAAGACGACAAAGGAAAGGTAGTTACCAATCCTGATATTGGCTACGGACTTCTGACAATAAAATATGCTGACGGCAGAACCAAAGAATTTTACCAGGTTGGTATAAGTGCAAACAGGACAGGAATATCTGTTTATATCATGGGACTTCAAGACAAAAAGTATTTATCTGAAACCTATGGAAAAACTATTGGCAAGGCAAGTGTAACTGGCTATTGTATTAAGTTCAAAACACTTAAAGACATAAATATTGACCTACTAGAAGCTGCCATTCAAGACGGTATTAAACAGACCTCTTAACTGACCCGGAAACAAAAGCACCATGACAAGGACAGATGGAATGACAAAAAACAACGAACCGCTAACCTATACGGATTAAACGCGCGCAGCAAAGAGCAGCGATTTAATCCTGTGTTGAATAGCCTGTCCCGCTTTTTCAGCGGGAAAGCTTTGGTAGCCCCTCCCAGGTTGATTTGGAGTCTTATGGGGATTTAATAATGCAATGCCTGTTTCAGGCAGATAGTTAATGGTAATTTTGGCTTGTATAACTTATGTGGTACCTGATTTTGTAAGGCCATTGGGTGCAGATTATCTCTCACGGCTGCTGTTTTGTTGTTGACGTGTTGCATTTTTTGAGGTAAGTGCATAGCAATGCTGCTTGCCATGTTGGTGCAGCTTCAAGTGGTATTTTTTTGTGTGCTATTATTTTTGATCATCATCATCTTACTGAGGTTCGGTGGAGCATTGGCCTCAAAGCTTAAGATGCGTTTCAGCTTACCGGTTTTCGATAGGGACATTCATCCTGGCTTACTAATGTGATCAGTAATTTTTTGTCGGTGCTCATAACTGTTCTATTATTAAAGGTGAGCACGTATTATAAAAAATCCGCTAAATTGTGAGCAATACTAAGAAAGGCTATAGAAGGTTTCCCGCTAAAAAGCGGGACCGGCGGTTCAACACGCGTTTTACGTCAGGCGGGGTGACATGCAAACTTGGAGCTTTGTGCTTCTATTAAAGTTCAGTGCAGGTTGCCCGTTTTGTGCTCCGAAATCCCACACATTCGCCAAGCATGGGAACGTTAGCGGCAATGCATTGTCATTGATGAAACGACATCGCAAACAGGAGGTTTTTAAATATTTATAGCCATATTTTTCCTTATCTTTAAAGTGTGGTAAAGAAAACAAAGTATCAAGTAGGAGTTGAGATTGATACATTAACAAATAGTATTGTCAACACCATTTCCGGTGACAGTTTCCCAACGGATGTTCACCATGTTACGAAAGCAGATTTAAAGAACACGACCAAAAAAAATGGGTGGCTTTTTAATTGGACAAGTGAATTCAAACTTTCTGACCGGCAAGTTTTCAAGCTGACAATTCGTAACAACCCTGAAATCGTTCAAGGACTTTTAAGTATAAGCGATTATAATGATCACTACTATTTACGTCTTGTAGAAAGTGCACCCTTCAATTTAGGAAAGAATAAACTTTATGAAGGTGTTCCAGGGAATTTGTTTGCATTCACTTGTAAGACTTCATGGGATAAAGGTTATCAGGGTTTCGTTTCATTTACTTCAAAATCAAAGTTGGTTGACCATTACGAAAAAACTTTAGGAGCAACTCATGTTGGTGGAAACAAAATGGTAATCTATCCTCAAGAGGCACTTAAACTAATCAGAAAATATTTTCCAATTTAAACAATAATAAAAAATGGGATTCATCAAAGAACCAGCAGGCATCAACTTTGTAGTTGATCCGACTCCATTGACAAGCACTGAAAGAAAAAGGATAAGTGAAATTATTGCCTATTACAAAGCTACAGGCCGTAAAATGACTTTGAAAAAAACAATGTCTCAGAGTCATACTACCCGATCTAGAAAGAAGGTGATTGCATAACTCGACGGAGACTTGTTTATAGAAATAATAGCACATGCCGCGAACATATTAGGATTAAACACGCGCAGCGGAGCGGAGCAGCGATTTAATCCTGTTCAACAAGGGGTTTTCGATAGCAGGGGTTCCGTGCTTCACAGACACCTTAGTGCAAGGTGGAAGTTCAGTTCTCCGAATGAAGTTTAGTGCTAAAACTCCCCGCCATTGCACCCACCAAAAAAACGTTGGCGGTCATGCCTGAGGACACCCCAGGAATCAAGACAAAATTTCTAAAAAATAATTCCCAATACGGGAACTTTAGCTTACCTTTGATACAAAATGAATACTTGAGGGTAATTGCTAAAAAGGTACTCCGAGCGTTTTGGACTAAACATCCGGACTGCGAACAACAACTTAAATCCTGGTATCGGGAAGCAGAAAAGAGTGAATGGAAAAATACTAATGAAATCAAAAAGGAGTATCCGACAGCAAGCATTCCTGGGGACAATAGAGTTGTTTTTAATGTAAAGGGCAATAACTATCGATTAATCGTTAAGATTAATTTCCAATATCAAATGATGTGGGTACGATTTATTGGCACTCATAAAGAATACGACAGGATTGACGCAAATAAAATTTGACTACCATGAACTTAAAACCGGTAAAGACTAAAAAGGACTACCAACAAGCATTGGACAGACTTGAATTAATTTTTGACGCTAAAAAAGGGACCGTGGAAGGAGACGAACTCGAGATATTGGGGATACTCATTGACCAATACGAAAATGAACATTTCCCAATTGACCTGCCAGACCCAATTGAAGCAATAAAATTCAGAATGGAACAACTTGGTTATACTCAGACAGATTTAGCGAAAGTCGTTGGACTTAAGAGCAGGGCAAGTGAAATATTAAGCGGAAAAAGAAAACTATCATTGGAGATGATCAGACAGATACACGACAAGCTGAATATTCCCACTGACGTTTTAATTCAGGCTTACTAACGACACGAACCGCCAACATATAAGGATTAAACGCACGCAGCGCAGCGGAGCAGCGATTTGATCCTGTGTTGAATAGCCTGTCCCGCTTTTTCAGCGGGAAAGCGAAGGTAGCTCCTCCCAGGCTAAGTGAAAATCTTGTCAGGATTTAATTATACAATGCCTGTTTCAGGCTGATAGCCTAAGGTTGTATTGGCCTGTATGAAATATCGTGAGCCTGATTTTGCTTTACCGATTGGCACAGATTAGCATGCACGCCTGTCATCTGTATCGGAAGTCTTCTTTTTTTGGTGCACGTAAATAGCCGCCCTGCTAAATACCAACAACGGAAACATGCTGCCGGCAACTTACTTCCCTCTTCCCTGCAGAATAGTTCTTAGCGTATACAGCAGCACCCGCAGGTCGAGCATCAGCGACATATTTTCAATATACAGCAGGTCATATTTCATGCGGGCAATCATCTGCTGCAGATTTTCCGCATAGCCAAATTTTACCATACCCAACGACGTGATGCCGGGTTGCACGCGGTGCAGGTGTTTATAGTCGGTAGTCTGTTGCAGTATCTGATCAATGTAGTATTTACGTTCCGGGCGGGGGCCCACAATACTCATCTCTCCTTTCAGCACATTAATAAACTGTGGCAGTTCATCCAGCCTCCATTTGCGCATCACCTTACCCCAGGGAGTAATCCGGAGATCTTCATTGGATGACAACAGCGGCCCGTTGGTTTCGGCATTGGTAAACATGCTCCGGAACTTGTAAATCCGGAATGGCTTGCCATGAATGCCAATCCGCTCCTGAGAATAAATAATGCTTCCGGGTGAAGACAGTTTCACTTTGACAGCAATAAAAAGATACACCGGCGATAACAGCACCAGCATAAAAAAGGAAATCACAATATCAGCCAGCCGCTTGATGATGCATTGCCACTCCGGCATGAGCTGAGGATAAATTTCGATAAACGAAGCGCCCAGCAGGTGGTTCATCCGTACCGACCCGGCCAGGATATCGTACATATCAGGCACAATCTTGATGATCACATTTCTGTCGGCCAGTTGATTGAGGATCTCTTTCAGCTGATGGTGCTCGGAAGTTTCGATGGCCACAATCACCTGCTTCACCGATTTTTCCCTGATGATTTCTTCGAGGCACGATAACCTTCCCAATCGCGGAAGGTAAGTACTCAGCCCATTCCCGTTGCCATTGGTATCAATAAAACCGATGAACTGATAGCCCTGCATGATGGCCTTGCCGTTAATCTCATTGTATACATCAATGGCTCTTTTGCTGCCGCCTATAAAAATGGTCGGAAAATAGACAATGCCTTTCTCCATTCTTCTTTTTGCGGCATTCAAAACCAGCAGCCTGCCCAGGGTGGTGAGCATAAAATGAATGAAGAAAAGGATGAATACCGATGCGTAATAGTCGCGGTATCCCTTAATCTGATCGTCAATCAGTACCGTGAAGAAAAGGAGGATGGTTCCCGCAGCGGTTACAAAGATGGTGCGCGTGATCTCTCCTACCCTGCTTTTCAGGTAGATATTGGTATAGGTGCCGGTTATATAATACAAAAGCAACCAGCCCAGCGGAATAATAATGATACCCTGAATGAACTTGGTATCACTCAATAATTCCGGGAACTGCGAATAGGGATAATCATCAATGCACAATTTCCGGATGGTAAAAAACAGCGACCAGGCCAGCACAGCCGTACAGTAATCCATTACCAGGTATGGAATCAGCCCTTTCTGTTTGAATGATTCCTGCATCCGGGATTAGAAGTTTACCAGTTTAATATTGTCGAGATAAATATGGGAGCTGGTGTTGCCGTTGTCAAACACCGCCCTGATCTGCACTTGTATCACATCTGAATCAAGATCCAGCACATCATCGCCCATGTTGAGGTAAATCTTATTCCAGGTTTCTTTGGGATTGATGTTCCATTTATAGAGCGATACATTTCCAAAACCGGACGTACCGTACAGCCCCACTTCAAATGCCTGGTCGCACCGGTAATTCAGCTCCAGGTAAACCGGGCTGCCCTTCTCTATTTCGTACGTATTGGCTGTTCTGCCTTCATATACCGGGTGATCGGCATCGAGGTAGATGTATGCGGAATAACCTCCTTCAAAAACCAGTTCTTCTTCATTAATGCGGATGAGGCCGGTATCGCCGGCAATCTGCGCAAAGAGGTTACCGGCTTCAAAATCTTCGATGAAGCTGAATTTTGTTGAACTGCGGTACGCGAATTTCGGAGTCAGCGGGTAAATTTTCTTTTCAACCAGGTCCATCGTCATGGTATCGGGAAAATAGAATGGGTAGGCTACCCGCGTGGAAGAAATGCCGTTATCCATAATTCCCGCGCTAATAAGCAGGTAGGTAGGCCCGTTGTTTAAAAGTGGAAACGTGGTGGGAATCTCATATACACCCTGCACGGCGTTATCGGCATCTATCCATACATCGGTAATTTTATGGGAACCGGTACCCTGCCCTTCGGAAACAGAAAGCGAAACATCTTCAATCTGTAAATATGCCGGTATCTCTTCTGCCGGATTAATAAGTTCACACGATGGCAATATGGCTGATAATAGCCCAATAAATACCACATACCTGATGAGCGTAGCAATGTTCAAATCAAATAAGTTATCGGATTGTAAAGGCACAACGATGCTCCGGGAAGGTTAGTATGAGATGGGTTAAAAAAATTTAATTACCATAAATTGGCCAGTCTGGTAATAGATAATAGTCTGGTTTTCAGGAGTTGGTACGTTCAATTTTATCCATAATCTGGTAAGCAATATTCATGGCATTGTAACCATCGAGCAAGGTTACCGGCGGCTCTTTGTCTGACACGATAGCATCATGAAAGAGTTCCAGCTCCATCTTAATGGCATTCATGGGCTTTACATCCGGACGTTCAAAATTGATAACCTTGGTTTCATGCTCGGCAGTCTGCAACTCAATGGCGAATGGGTTGTCGCTGTCGCGCTTATCGGAAAGCCGGATCACCTCCGCTTTTTTGTCGAGGAAATCGATGCTGATATACCCATCACGCTGAAACATGCGCATTTTACGCATTTGTTTTAATGAAATTCTGCTCGCTGTGATATTTGCAACACAACCGTTGTCGAACTCTATCCTGGCATTGGCAATATCCGGTGAAGCAGAGATAACTGCCACTCCACTGGCGCTGATGCGCTTTACCGTTGATTTTACCACATTCAGAATAATATCAATATCATGAATCATTAAATCCAGTACAACCGGCACATCGGTGCCGCGCGGGTTAAATTGTGCCAGCCGGTGTGTTTCAATGAACATGGGGTTTAGAAAATAGGGCTTGATTGCCAGAAACGCGGGATTGAAACGCTCCACATGGCCAACCTGCGCCTTGATGCGTGCTTCATCAGCCAGCTTCATCAATTCATGCGCCTCCTCCAGTGTATTGGCCAAAGGCTTCTCCACAAAAATGTGCCGCGATTTTTTGATAGCCTTTACCGCACAATCATAATGTGACAGCGTATTGGTTACGATATCCACTGCATCGGATGCCTGAATCAGTTCCTCAAGGCTGGCAAACCGCTTCACACCGAATTCGCGCACTGCCTGGTTCGCATTTTCATCATTCGGGTCGAAGAATCCCACCAGTTCAAAATCCTTAATCTCACGGATCAGCTTAAGATGAATTTTTCCCAAATGTCCCGTACCAAGTAATCCGATCTTAACCATGATATCTTCAGGATTTTCTTAAAATCGGCGCAAAAATAAGTAATTGAAACAGAGTAAAGGCAAAAAACAAACTGGCTACCGTGAAGCACAGTTGTCCCGGTTGCCTTTGCTGAAAGCTAAAGCGCCATTTCAATTGTTCTGCTTACTTTTATACAACCTAAAAACAAAAACTATGATACAGGACCTGATTAAAGAACATTCCGGAGAGATTGCCAGTCTTCTTGGAACCAAGTATGGGCTGGACAGCAAAACAGCTGCCAGCGCTACGTCAAAAATTACGGAAACAGCCGGGAGTTTCTTTGCTGATCAACTCAGTTCAGGAAAACTGGACCTTTCATCGCTTGTTGATCTGTTCAACAAGAATACTCCCAACCAGGGCAACAGCATTTTTTCGCAATTGAGCGGCACCATTTCCAGTGCTTTGAGTGCTGATCCCAATCTTTCAAAAGACCTCATCTCCAAAATTTCATCAGGCGGATTGGATGACATACTCGGATTGTTACAGGGAGGAAAACTTGGAAACATTGACCTTGGAACCGTTACCCAAATTGCCAGCGCGCTTACCGGTAAGAGTGGTGGAATCGGAGGCCTTTTGGGTAACCTCGGTGGTTTATTTGGCAAGAAATAAGCAAGTCATGTTGAAGCCGTTGTTTCCGGCATGCTGACCGGTATAACCGGGATCGCATCTGCATACCTAACATGGTTATAGTGGGCAGGTGGCCTGCCTGCTTATTTTCGGTTAGCCGTAAGTGCCCGTTTGAAAGTCCAGCCTGAAATTTTCAAGGTCGTAATTCAATACTTCATTTCCTTAATTTTGCCGGATGGCAGCAGCAAAAAGCATTGCTTTTCATACACTTGGTTGCAAGTTGAATTATGCTGAAACCTCTTCTATTTCACGCATCATGGAAAAGGAAGGTTTTTCAATAGTCAGCTTTGACGCCTCTCCTGATATTGCTGTTATCAATACCTGCTCGGTTACAGAAAATGCAGACAAAGAGTGCCGGCAAATTGTCAGAAAAGCACTGAAACGCTCGCCCCACACACAGATCGTGGTTATTGGTTGTTATGCGCAGCTTAAACCGGAAGCCATAGCAAAGATGGAAGGGATAGACCTGGTGTTGGGTGCAAAAGAAAAATTCAGGCTGGCAGACTATCTGAAACTACTCCCGGAGAAAAAACAGTCCGCAGAGCAGGGTATCGTATATTCCTGTGATGTGAATGATGTGCAACTTTTTGAAAGCAGCTATTCTATTGGCGAAAGAACCAGGGCATTTCTTAAAGTGCAGGATGGATGCGATTACAGTTGCACCTATTGTACCATTCCGCTTGCAAGAGGACGAAGCCGCAGTGATACGATTGCTCATGCTGCAGGACAGGCACGCCAGCTGGCCGGACTTGGTATTAAGGAAATTGTATTAACAGGAGTCAACATTGGTGATTTTGGTATACAACAACCGGGAACCGGGCAACGCGCGGAAACTTTTTTCGACCTGATCAGGGAACTTGATAAAACAGATGGCATTGAACGGTTTCGTATTTCATCTATTGAACCCAATTTGTTGACTGCGGAAATTATAGAATGGGTAGCCGCATCAAAAAAATTTATGCCGCACTTTCATATTCCGTTGCAATCAGGCTCCGATACCATATTGAGAAAGATGAAAAGACGGTATTTATCCGGATTGTATGAAGAACGTATCGCTTTGATCAGATCACTCATTCCACATTGCTGTATCGGTGCCGATGTAATAACCGGTTTCCCCGGAGAAACAGAAACTGAATTCATCGAGAGCTACCGTTTTATTAGTCAACTGGAGGTCAGTTATCTTCATGTCTTCACATATTCAGAAAGAGAAAATACGGAAGCGGCAGCCCTGCAAGGAAGGGTGCCATTACCCTTGCGGCAGGAGCGAACTAAAAGCCTTCGCATCTTGTCAGAAAAGAAGAAGCAGGCATTTTACCGTCAACACCTGGGTACCACAAGAACGGTTCTTTTTGAAAAACCTGCTATTCCGGGTATTCAGGAAGGATTTACGGATAACTATATAAAAGTAAGAGTGCCTGATAACAGGCTGCTTGCCGGAGAAACGGAAGCTGTCTGTTTATATGAAGTAGCTGATGATGCGGTATCAGGCAAACTTCTTCCGGGTGTTACATTCTCTTTTGAAAAAAATGCAGCTCAGGTAATTATGTCCTGAATCAGAAATTTCAGTTTGCGCAACAGACATCCAAACGCTACCAGGGATCAATCTATATTATCAGCCTGCTGAAACGCTGTTTAACAGCGATTCGCAAGTTGAACACCACTTAGCCTTAAGTTTTTCATCTTTGCAAGATTATTCAGGCCAACCTGCCGGAACATTTTTTTCGTCGAAGTAAAACGTTGCATTCTTTTATGTACCCAAACTTAGGCTATCTTTTAGAGGATCTGTTTAACACCAGGCTAACGGGAGGATTCTCCATATTTTTTGCATTGCAAAGTTTTGGCTTTATGATGGCCATGGCCTTTTTAGCCGCTGCCTGGACTTTGTACCTGGAATTGAAAAGAAAGGAAAAGCAACAACTGCTGAAGCCGGTACCCCGTAAAATGATGGTAGGTAAACCCGCAAGCATTAGCGACCTGGTAACCAATGGAATTGTTGGCTTTCTGTTAGGGTTCAAACTGATTGCCATCGTATTTGACCTTAAAAATTTTACGGATAACCCGCAACAATTCATCCTCTCGTCGCAGGGCAACCTCTTGGGTGGCATTGCTGTAGCTGCTTTGTTCGTGTACCTGAAATACCGCGAGAAAGAAAAGGAACGCCTTCCCAGGCCTGAAGAAAAAACCATACTCGTGTGGCCGCGCCAGATGGTTGGCGACATTACCATAGTTGCTGCCGTGAGCGGGCTTTTGGGCGCTAAAATTTTCGACAACCTGGAACACCTCGATGAATTTTACAAGGACCCGATTGGCGCTATTTTTTCATTCAGCGGACTTGCCTTTTATGGCGGATTAATCTTTGGCGCTGCCGGTTGTCTTTATTATTGTTACCGGCAAAAGCTGCCTTTGCTCCAAATGCTTGATGCCGCCGCTCCTGGTTTAATACTTGCCTATGGTGTCGGCAGAATCGGATGTCATGTAGCAGGTGATGGAGACTGGGGTATTGATAATCTGAGTCCCAAACCCTCCTGGTTCATTTTCCCCGACTGGGCCTGGTCTTTTAATTATGCGCACAATGTTAATCAGACTGGTATACCGATTCCGGGATGTGAGGGCAAATACTGTTATATGCTGGAGCATCCTGTATTTCCAACGCCCTTGTATGAAATTGCGGCGTCCTTGCTGATCTTCGGTTTTCTCTGGGCCATTCGTAAAAAAATGGTCATACCCGGTATACTCTTTTGCATTTACCTGGTGTTAGGTGGTATTGAAAGATTTCTGATCGAAATGATACGGATTGATATCAAATATCATTTCGCAGGTATCACACTCACGCAGGCGCAGATTATTGCCATTGCCATGATTGTTACCGGAACGGCTGCAGGTATCTACATACGAAACGCCTGGTTTAAGCAACAAAAAACATGATGGAATCTGCCTGTGATGGTAATATCCACAGAGCCGGTTCACGGCTCTGCAAGGTAAGCCGTAATGCCGCCCTTGAGGTTATATAAGTTTTTAAGACCAAACTTTTGTTGCAGCCGCTGTATCGCGATTTGGCTGCGTACGCCCACTTTGCAATAGAGAATAACGGGCTTGTCCTGATCTATCAATTCATAACCGGTAATAATTTCATTCAAAGGAATCCATTCCCCTCCGATGTTTCGTTCTATATGTTCCTTCTCTTCCCTGACATCAATCAGCTGAAACGGCCTTCCCTCCTGCATCATTTTTTTTAATGCTGCAGGTAAAATATGGTGAACGTCTTCCTGGTAAGTAAAAGGCATTTGCTGGCAGATTACTGATACGGTAAGTATAAATTCATTGGTCGCAATCGTTACATTAATTTTCAAAATACGCAGGGGTGATTTGCGTTCGCGCCCGAGTCATGTTAACGCTCATGAAATCTCCCCTGTTTCAGAATGCTTTCAGAATGCGCGATCCCAGTCTTTCCAAACCGGCTCATACCCCTGCGACCTGATCATGCCGGCCACTTCAGCGGGAGAACGGCCATCTGAAATCTCAAACTGCTCCAATGCTGCAAGTTTACCGGCATAACCACCCGGATCCGTTTTAGAGCCGGCACTGATTGCCGTGATGCCCAGCTTAATTACCTGATCGCGAAAGGCGGGCGACTCCCTGGTTGACAACGACATTTCCACATGCTCATTAAATATCCTGTAGGCACAGATCAGCTGTACCAGTTGCCGGTCAGACATCGGGTGATTGGGTTGCTGGCATCCAACAGCGGGGCGCAATCTTGGAAATGAAATGGAATACTTCGTTTTCCAGAATTGTTTTTGCAGGTAGTACAGATGTAAGGCAGTATAAAAAGAATCAGCCCGCCAATCTTCCAAACCAAGTAAAGCGCCCAGGCCGATGCGGTGCACACCGGCCAGGCCCAGTCGCTCCGGAGTCTGCAGCCTGTAGTTGAAATTGCTCTTCTTACCTTTTTGGTGATACAGCCGGTAATGAGCTTCATGGTATGTTTCCTGGTAAACCAGCACGGTGCTTACACCGGCATCAATCAGCCGCTTATACTCTTCCAGTTCAAGCGGCTGCACTTCGAGCATCACGCTGGAAAAATAGGGACGTATCAGTCTTACCATCCGTTCAAAATAATCAATGCCCACAGTCAGGTTAGCTTCACCACTTACGAGCAGGATATGATCATATCCGAATGCTTTTATTACTTCCACCTCACGGAGCACTTGCTCTTCATTGAGGGTGAGGCGTGCTATTTTATTTTCATAGCTGAAGCCGCAATAGGTACAGATATTCTGGCATTCATTGGATAAATACAAGGGTAAATACAATTGCATCACCCTGCCAAAACGTTTGAGCGTAAGTTGCCTGCTCACTTGCGCCATTTCTTCGAGTTTGCTTTCGGCTGCAGGGGAAACCAGCGCCATAAAATCTTCCGGTGTTCCATTGCCTTCCTTTGCCAGTGCTGCCTCCACATCAGCGGTGGTCATGGTTTCAATGCGGGCGCACACTTCATCCCAGGGATAGCGATCGAAAACTGTCCGGAAGCCGCTGCTTATTTCAGAATAGCGAATAGTCATTGTTAATTGTTGCACATGATGCTTTCAATAATTGAATTAATTCCTTCAATCGGTAAGAAAGGCTGTAAGCGGACTGCTGGCCGAGGCAAATGCTGTGGCAGTTGCCAGATTTGATTCAAAGGCTATCCTTCCTGCTTCCACTCCTGATTTGAATGCCATGGCCATGTTAACCGGATTACCGGCCACCGCAATGGCGGTATTAACCAATACAGCAGCTGCACCCATTTCCATTGCAGCGGCGGCATGTGAAGGCGCTCCCAATCCGGCATCAACGATAACCGGAACCTGACTCTCTCTAATTATTATCTCCAGCATTGCTGAAGTCTGCAATCCTTTGTTCGAGCCGATAGGTGCACCCAATGGCATCACGGCCGCAGTGCCTGCTTCTTCGAGCCGTTTGCATAATACAGGATCTGCATTAATGTATGGCAATACAATAAAACCCAGCTTAACAAGCGCTTCTGCAGCGGTTAAGGTCTCCACCGGATCGGGTAACAGGTAACGCGGATCAGGATGTATCTCCAGTTTCAGCCAATTGGTTTCTAGAGCTTCACGTCCGAGTTGTGCGGCCAGAATCGCTTCCTTTGCATTTTTTGCACCGCTTGTATTGGGCAATAGCTGCACCGGCATTGATTTGAGGTAATGACCCATGTCCTCTTCCTTTTTTGACACATCAATGCGCTTAAGCGCCACCGTAACCATTTGTGTGCCGGAAGCTTCTATGGCTTTCGCCATTATCTTCCTGGAACTGAATTTGCCCGTGCCCAGCAGCAACCGCGATTGAAAGTGATGGCCGGCAATAACTAAATCATTCATGACTGTATCATTTCTTTTTCTTCGTTGAAAATTCTGACCTGCTGCAGGAAGGCCTGCGCAGTCATCTTCGGATTATTACTCATGCTTATGGCGGAAGATACTGCAACACCGCTTGCACCCGCTGCCAGCAGGCTATGCACATCCTTCCATTCAATGCCCCCAATGGCAATCACCGGTAATTCAAAATCATCCCTGCGTTTTTGAGCCATAATTTCCCTGATTCCTTCCGTACCCAGTACCGGATCCAATTTCTCTTTTGTTCTGGTGAACCTGAACGGGCCTAACCCGGCATAGTGGACTTTTGCATTCCTGTAAGAATCCAATTCTTTCCATGAATGTGTGGATACGCCTATAATGGCATTTTCGCCCAGTATCCTTCTCGCTTCCTGCCAATGCATATCATCGCGGCCCAGGTGAACACCATCTGCAGCTGCATCACGGGCAAGAATCACATGATCGTTTACCACTAAAACGCAACCATAATCCGTAGTGATCTTACGGGCCTCCAACGCCGTTTGAAGTTGTTCACGGCGAGGCTGCAACTTCATCCGCAACTGTATCCACGACACGCCGGCCTCACATGCCATTTGCACCTGTTCAAGATGCGAAAAGGACGGTAAATCCATGGTGATGAATTGCAATGCTGCTATGGATCTATGCATCGATGTGTGCTGATTTTAGTAACGGATGAATACCTAACGGTCGGGGTGAACTTTTCAGATATGCTAAAGTGTACGCTTTCGCCAGCCGGCAACTTTCGGACAAATCATTATCCAGCGACAGGTAAGCAGTGATGGCTGACGACAAAACGCAACCTGATCCATGCTTCTGAAAACCATCAATGAAATCGGTTTTCAGCTCCACGCACTTTTCTCCGGCAAACAACAAATCACCGGCACTTCCATCCTGCAGTTTACCGCTCTTGAGCAATACATTGGTATGTAAATGCATTTGCCGGGCAGCCGCCACAGCGTCTGATTCGTTCATCAGTATTTTTGCTTCATCCGCATTGGGTGTTACCAGGTAAACCCGACTGCAACACTCAAGAAATGCTGCCGTTTCAATGTGCGTATGAAATGAAAATCCTGTTGTTGATTTTAGTACGGGATCCCACAGGATTTTAATATGTGAGAAATTCTTTTCGAGGTAAACAAGCAGTCCATGAAGCACATCAAAACTTTCCACAATGCCAATTTTCAGAAACCTGACCGGATATTGTTGCAGCAACAATCCCAATTGTGCTCTAACTAGAGAAGGTGTAGTCCAGTGAATACTTTCAAAAGTGTTTTCTGTCTGCACAGTAATTGCGCTGCAAACACCCAAACCCTGCACACCAATCTGTTCAAAGGTTTTGGCGTCGCTTAGCAGCCCCGCCCCTCCTGAAGGATCAAAGCCTGCCAGGCTGATTACATATGGTCGCTCGCTGAACATAACTTTTGAATAACTTGAAATTTATCTGCCGGATCTGCGGCACTCCAAATTGCACCCAGGAGCGCCACCCCGTCAAAACCCAGTTGTGCCGCCTTTTCAATTTTGCCTTCATCAATACCACCCAATGCAATCACTTTACAGGCTGAAGCATACACCGCTTGTTTCAATGAGTCTTCATTGAATGTGGAACGATACCCGATTTTTGAAATACTGTCGAATACGGGGCTCAGAAAAACATATTCATATAAATAATCATTCGATTTTAACGAACTGATGGTATGATAACCCGTGGTGATGGCAAAACCGGGCCGCCGCATTTTCAGGTATCTGGTCATCCATAATGTTTTTACGCGATGGTTCACCCTGTTTTTCTCACTGAGGTGGATTCCAGCCAGATTGTATTCCAGCATTAAGAAATAATGAGAATGTATGATGATCCTGTTGTGATAACCCGCATCTATACGCATGAGGTAGTTACGCATTTCTTTCCTGCTAAAGCCAGGCTTCCGCAAATGAAACCGCAGCAACCCTTGCCGGAAGAGGTTGTTTACGATACCTGGTTCATCCCTTACGTCTTCCGGGCTGGAGAGTACAATAACTTTCATCACCTTACATTCATTCAATTGGCAGTATTTACGGTTACCATGCTGTACTATTGCTTCACATAAATTTCACCTCCCGCAGCAACAAACTCCCTGGCTTTATCTTTCAGTCCCTGTTCAATATGTTGCGTTTCGGTTTCCTTTAATTTTTCAGCATAGTCGCGCACTTCCTGCGTGATTTTCATAGAACAGAACTTTGGGCCGCACATAGAACAGAAGTGGGCTACCTTGGCATTGTCTGCCGGCAATGTTTCATCATGAAACGATTGCGCAGTGTCAGGATCCAGGGAAAGATTGAACTGATCCTGCCAGCGAAAATCAAAACGGGCTTTGCTCAATGCATTGTCGCGCAACTGTGCGCCGGGATGCCCCTTTGCAAGATCAGCCGCATGGGCAGCTATCTTATAGGTGATCACTCCATCCTTCACATCTTTTTTATTGGGCAGCCCAAGGTGTTCCTTGGGGGTTACATAGCATAGCATCGAACAACCATACCATCCTATCATGGCAGCGCCTATTGCAGAGGTAATGTGATCGTATCCCGGCGCAATATCCGTAGTGAGCGGCCCTAATGTATAAAACGGCGCTTCATGGCATTGTTCCAGTTCCTTTTCCATATTCACTTTAATGAGCTGCATGGGAACATGGCCCGGACCTTCAATCATCGTTTGCACATCATGCTTCCAGGCTATACGGGTCAGTTCGCCCAGCGTTTCCAGCTCAGCAAATTGTGCCGGGTCATTCGCATCGGCAATACTGCCGGGGCGCAGACCATCGCCCAAAGAAAATGACACATCATACGACTTCATAATTTCGCAGATGTCTTCAAAGTGCGTATACAGGAAGCTCTCTTTATGATGCGAAAGGCACCATTTGGCCATGATGCTACCGCCACGTGAAACGATACCGGTAACCCTGTTTGCGGTGAGGGGGATGTACCTCAGGAGCACGCCGGCATGAACGGTAAAGTAATCAACACCTTGCTCAGCCTGTTCTATCAGGGTATCACGGTAAATCTCCCAGGTAAGATCCTCTGCCACGCCGCCTACTTTTTCCAATGCCTGGTAAATAGGAACGGTACCGATAGGAACCGGTGAATTACGGATGATCCATTCCCGCGTCTCATGAATATTTTTTCCGGTAGAAAGATCCATAATAGTGTCCGCACCCCACCGGCATGCCCACACAGCCTTTTCCACTTCCTCTTCTATGGAGGACGTGACGGCGGAGTTGCCGATGTTTGCATTTATTTTAACCAGGAAATTACGGCCAATGATCATCGGTTCCGATTCCGGATGGTTGATATTAGCCGGAATTATGGCCCGTCCCCGTGCGACTTCATCACGTACAAATTCAGGTGTGATGGATTTAACAGGAAGCCGGGCACCGAAATGTTCACCGGCATGTTGCTGACGCAGGGAGGGATATAGTTCGCTCATTTCGGTTATCCGTTGATTTTCACGAATAGCCACATATTCCATTTCCGGAGTAATAATGCCTTTTCTGGCATATGCCATCTGCGATACATTGCAGCCCGGCCTGGCCAGCAGCGGCTTGGGAATATGCTTGAAATGTATGTCACGTAAGTTCGAATCGTTCAACCGTTCATTTGCATAGGCAGAAGAAAAATTATCCAGTTGCAGGGTATCTCCCCTGGCATCAATCCATTCACGTCTTAAAGGAGGCAACCCTTTGTGTACATCAACATCAGCTTGGGTATCTGTATATGGCCCGCTTGAATCATACACGGCAATTTTCACCTTCTCTTTCTGAACCGTACCATTATTGCCTGCCGCAAGTTCTTCCGTTTCAATTTCACGCATGGCTACCTTTATATTATGCAGTTTTCCTTTTACATAAATTTTCCTGGAAGCCGGAAACGGTGTCCTGGTGACTGGTGCTGTACCTGGTAACTTTGACTGATCTTTCATGCTAATGTTTTTCGTTATGTGTATTAAGAACTGTGACCCTCCTGTGCTAATCGTCTTGGGCTGCCCGCATTAACCACCCTGTGCCGCTTCAATAATAAGAATCTCATCATCCTCTGTAAGGTTGAATTGCGGCCAGTCTTTTCGTGGAACCACTGTTGCATTTACTGCCACGGCAATGCCGCTCTTCTCTTTTAATGAAAGGGCTTCGAGCATGGAATCTAACCGGTACTGATCTGCCACTTCCATCCACTCGTTGTTCAATTTAACTTTCATGGGCCAGAAATTTGAAACTGCCTGCATACATAATCATGCAGTCTTGTTATTCAAAACCAAAACCGTTCTCAAAAAGGCATTCAGAAAACTCCGGGGGTGGGATCTGCTCAACTTTTCCCTTCGCAGGAATTACCCTGATCAGGTGTTAAGGGTTTGGTCTCAGTCCCCCACACGGGAACACCCCTAAAGTTTTCTGGTAACGAAATTAGAAATTAATTACTGAATTAACACACCTGTACCAGCCGGTG
The DNA here is from genome assembly GCA_964524035.1 of uncultured Bifidobacteriaceae bacterium. Taxonomy (GTDB): domain Bacteria; phylum Bacteroidota; class Bacteroidia; order Chitinophagales; family UBA10324; genus JACCZZ01. The sequence continues at coordinate 24,684 of CAZGBP010000017.1, read as the reverse complement.
GCTCAGCTTTCTTTTTGCTTGTTAGCAGGTACGGCAACATGAATGGTAAAATAAAACCGGCTTCCCTTACCCGGCTCGCTGTCAACATGAATTTCTCCGCCCATCATATTAATCAGCTTGCGGGCAATAGAAAGTCCCAGTCCGGTGCCACCATACTTCCTTGTCAGCAAGGTATCGATTTGTTTGAACGGCTCGAAAATTATCAGTTGCTGCGCTTTCTCAATACCGATTCCATGATCAATTACTTCAGCAAAGATTACCAACTGGTTGTTTTTTTGTTCCAACAGCCTGCTGTTTACGGTAACAGTACCGTCTTTGGAAAACTTCACTGCATTGCCAATCAGGTTAACCATTATCTGGCGGAAACGCATTTCATCTCCAATAACAACGGCAGGTATTGCCTTGTCTATTTCCAGCACAATTTGCAGTTTCTGTTCTTCGGCTTTCACCTTGAAGGAACGAACCACTTCCTTCATCAAGCCGGGTAAATTAAATGGGGAGTGAACCAGTTCCAGTTTGCCGGATTCAATTTTTGAAATGTCGAGCAGATCATTGATCAGAGTCAGTAATGAATCTGCTGAATAGCGCACAATATCCAGGTATTCATGCTGCACAGGTGTAAGTTTTGATTGCAGCAACAGATCTGTAAATCCGATAATGCCATTCATAGGAGTCCTGATCTCATGACTCATGTTAGCCAGGAACTGGCTTTTGGTTCGGTTAGCGGCTTCAGCCGCTTCCTTCGCCTGCTCCAGAGAATGCTCAAACTTTTTCTGTTGCGTAATATTTCTTCCTAAAACGGAAACACCAATGATGCTTCCATCCTCAACATGAATGGGGTTCAAAGAAAATTCAATAAAAAAGGGTTTCTTATTTGAATGAAACTGCTCTACAATACTATAGGATTCTCCCTTTAAAGACCGCTGGTATCTTTTCAGCCATGTTTTGGCCACCTCTTTTGGAAAGCCGTCAGTTATCAATGCACCTTGCTGCATTGTAACATGATAATATTCCTTAAATCCGTTTGCAATCGTTTTATTAAAACTCAATATCCGGTAATTGGTATCAACAGACCAAATGGATTCCTCACGGTTTTCAATAAGCGCCGTCAGCTGTGCCTGGCTCTTTCGTATCACATCTTCCATTTGCTGCCGCTCTGTAATATCAACAGCCGTCCCAACAATACTGACCGGCATTTTGTGCTCATTACGCACAAGCTTGCCTTTGGCTTCAATAACAATATAATGGCCATCATTATGCTTTGCGCGGTAGATATATTGAAACATGGGCGTTTCTCCGTACAGGTGTCTTCGGAGCTTATAAAGTAATACCGGGAGGTCATCGGGATGAATTGTTTTCTGCCAATCATCAATATATTGCGGAGTGGCTTCAATACTATAATCAAACAACTTCCGCCACGACTCATTAAATGTAATTTTGTTGGTAATAAGGTTCCAGTCCCAGATACCAACCTGTGTCCCTTCAATCGCCGCGTTAAGACGCACTTCACTGCTTTTTAATGCGCGCTCAACGGTTTTTCTGGCAGTGATATCAATGATGCCAACTACCCTTACATCCTTACCCTGATAAATATGGGAGCGGGAGTATACTTCGATATCGAATTTGATCCCGTCCTTCTTCACTCCGGTAAGTTCCATCAGAAAACTCTCTTTAAGAATCAGCTTATCCTTAAACTCCTTATGCATGGAGGTATCGTACAACTTCAGCACATCGAATCCTTTCAGTTCCTCGCCTTCATAGCCAAACATCTTCTGTGCAGAATTATTAAAATCGATGATACTGCCATTCTTATGGATGATGATTGCTTCGCGGCTTTCTTCCATAAAATATTTCAGCCGTTCACGGCTCAACAGCAAGGTTTGCTCCGCCAGTTTCCGCTCTGTAATATCTTCAGCAATGGTGGAATAAAAGTCTACTTCCTTGTTTTCATCAGCATGAACGATAATAATCTGGGAAACCGGCACTTCACGGCCGTCTTTAGCTTTAAACATGGTCTGGCCTTTCCACGATCCTTCTTTCACTGCAGCAGGCAATGCCACTTTTAAAATTAATTCCTCCGTTTTTTTGGTGATCAGGTTCTTCAGGCTGAGCCGGGATAGGTCTTCATGACGGCCATAACCAAGAAGTTGCCTGCCCGCCTGATTCATGTATCGCAACCCTTTACGGTCGATCATGGCTACAATGAACGGGCTTGCTTCAATAATGGATACCAGCCGTTCTTCTTCAATGCGCTGCCCTCTCAATTCGGTAACGTCTTTTAACAGCACGACTCTGACATCCCTCCCCTGGTAATGAATTGTTTTAGCAGAGAACTCAATAAAATGAACCTGCCGCCTTTTATTATAAACTTCCCGTATAACTCTTCCCTGGTAATTGTTCAGTATGGTATCAGTCATTTGCGCATGCTCCTTCTCCGGCGCAAAATCAAAAACTGATTTTCCAATCACGTCTTCTTTCAGATAGCCGAGCATGTTCAGCGCGGCATTGTTAACGTCTGTAATGATTCCCTTTTCGTGAATCAGCATACCCTCGGAAGATGCTTCAAGCAGAAATTGCAACCGTTCATCATTCCTGATGAGCGCTGCCAGCTGTTGTTTTTCTTCAGTAATATCATTTAGTGAATAGAGGTATCCGGTAACTTTCTTATGGCTGGTTAAACTCTTTGATTTTATCCTGACCCAATATCCGGCACCTTCTCTTCTTCGCAGGAATAACTCCGCCTGGGCAACCTGCCGGTTCCTGCTGTCTTCCAGAAAATGATCATAGTCCTGCTTCCATGCATCGGCTACCATCTGCCTTAATCCATCCGGCTGCAAACATTCCTCCTTTGTATAGCCCGTAACCTGGCACATCCTCCTGTTAACCTGGATAACCAACCCGGTGAGGTCTGTTATAGCCAGGGCTTCTTCAAGGCTTTCAAAAACAGTTGAATAGTCTATATCAGTTGCCAGCAGGTTCATGGAAAGAAGGCGGCGGTTCTATCGTAAAGGTCAGTCATTATCTGTTACGAATTTAGCAACATTTTCGACTAGGCGCTGCCTCCGCGCCGGGCAACATTAAATAGCCCGGTAAGTAATTCAGCTATGGCTTTGTTATTTAACGGGCAGCACCTTAACACCAGAACATGCCATCTCCCTGTAAAAGCCCGGCAACGGCACACGCAATTAGTTTGTTGAATTATTTGGAATCGTATCTTTCTTTTCTATTTTTACCCATAGCTGATTCTAAACTACTTTACATCTATCCGTTGCGCAGAATTAATCCCGTACCGATTTTATCACTTAAAAATTAACCTTGCATGAAAGTTTACGATGATAAACACATTAAGAATATAGTGCTTTTAGGTGCCTCCAAGTCAGGCAAAACCACGCTGGCAGAAACGATGATGTTCGAGGCCGGGTTGATAAACCGGAGAGGAACCGTTGAAGAGGGAACCACCATATCGGACTATCATGATATTGAAAAAGAAAGGGGTAATTCGGTATACATGACCTGCATGCATACAGAATGGAAGGACTACAAAATAAATATTATTGACACGCCTGGATTAGATGACTTTATCGGTGAGGTGATTGCTGCACTTCGTGTATCAGATACGGGCGTCATGGTACTCAATGCACAGCAGGGCGTGGAGGTTGGCACAGAACTGATCTGGAATTATGTGGATCAGTTCAATAAACCGGTCATCTTTGCTATCAATCAGCTGGATCATGAAAAATCCAATTTTGAAGAAACGATAGAACAGGGGAAAAAGCGTTTTGGAAATGCTTTCACCCTCATGCAATATCCTGTAAATGAAGGGCCCGGTTTCAACTCCATCATCGACCTGCTGAAGATGACGATGTATAAGTTCGGCCCCAATGGCGGTAAGCCGGAAAAGCTGCCCATTCCCGAAAGCGAAAAAGCCAAAGCGGAAGCGTTACACAATAAACTGGTTGAAGTGGCTGCGGAAAATGATGAGCAGTTAATGGCCCTTTACTTTGACAAAGGTTCATTGGATGAAGATGAGTTGCGTCTGGGAATCAAAAAAGGCATGATGAAGCACCAGGTATTTCCCGTTTTCTGCCTTTCCGCAAAATCAGATATGGGTTCCGGTAGACTGATGGGCTTTATTGATAATGTGGCGCCTTCTGCCAATGAGATGCCGCCTGAAAAATCAACAGACGGTGAAGAAATTTTATGCAACCCAACCGGTCAACCGGTAATTTTTATTTACAAGTCTCTTATCGAACCTCATTTAGGTAACCTGTCGCTCTTCAAGGTGGTATCCGGCGAAGTGACCGCCGGGATTGATGTAACCAATGCTGCCAATGGCAATACGGAAAGGATCAATCAGCTTTTTATACTTGATGGAAAAAACCGGAATCCTATCAACAAACTCACCGCAGGGGATCTTGGCGCCACATTAAAACTTAAGAATACGCAAACGAATCAGACATTGTACGGCAAGGGTAATCCAATTACCATTGAACCCATCCAATTTCCCGAACCGCGCATCAGCGTTGCTATTATTGCCAGGAATAAGAATGATGATGAAAAAATAGGTACGGTATTGGCCGACATTCACCGGGAAGACCCGACACTTACTATTGAATACTCCCGTGAGTTGAAACAGGTTATTATGCATGGCCAGGGTGAACTGCATCTGCAGGCGATTCGCTGGCGCCTGGAACATATTTATAAAATGCAGGTTGATTTTGAAAAGACCCGCATCCCATACCGGGAAACAATAAGAAAAGAAGCCCGGACTACCTATCGTCATAAGAAACAATCCGGCGGTGCAGGACAATTTGCCGAAGTGGCCATGATGATTGAACCCTACCGGGAAGGTTACAAAATTCCCGGCGACTTCACCCTGCGCGGCAAAGAAGAGGTGGAACTGGAATGGGGTGGCAAGCTAATCTACCATAATTGCATTGTTGGCGGTGCCATTGATACGCGTTTTCTGCCTTCTATCCTCAAGGGCATTATGGATAAAATGACGGAAGGCCCGGTCACCGGTTCGTACGTGCGCGATATCAATGTATATGTTTACGATGGGAAAATGCATGCGGTTGATTCAAATGACATGGCATTTAAGCTGGCCGGCATGATGGCATTCAAAGAAGCTTTTCAACAAGCGGATCCTAAACTGCTGGAACCAATCTATGACCTGGAAGTGCTTGTGCCCGAAGAACAAATGGGAGATGTCATGAGCGATCTGAATACCAGGCGTGCCGTAATCATGGGGATGGATGCCAAAGGAACGTACCAGGTAATTAAGGCACGGGTACCATTGTCTGAACTTGACAAATATTCCAACACCCTCCGGTCGCTCACACAAGGCAAAGCAAGCTTTAAAATGCGGTTTGCCACGTATGAACTCGTGCCCGGTGAGGTGCAGAAGAAACTCGCAGAAGATTATCAGAAGTTAGCTAAAGATTAATATGGAAGAACAACTCACGTTTTTTGCTTACGTGCAAACCTGATTCACGTTGAGATACCTCGCCTGTTTATTTTTCATCTCCGTTGTTTTGACTGCCTGCCAGCCCAAAGCGAAAATTTCTGTAATCGAAAACCCAATGGCAGGTTTTACACCGGAGCTGTCAGATTCTGTACGTGGCGCTTCATCGGTGCAGGATCTGGGCAACTACCTGTTTCTGTCACTGAAAGGTGATATCACGTATTATCAGCTTCAAAAATTCTTTCCGGACTCGGCGGCAATCGCATTGATTTATGAACTTACACAAACCAGCATAAAAAATGCAGACCTCGCTGCCATTGCGGATACTGCACAAAATCAATTATTAAGCGGTTGGACTAAAACACAGCGGGAAGTGAGCCTGCTTGGCGAAAACTGGACCGATGCAACACTTTCAAAACTTCTTATTCAGGAACTGGAACACCAGAAGTTACCCGGTAAGAAAATAACAATAGAATGTAAGTCGGGAAAACAAATCTTAAGAGCCAGTGCAAGATGCCTGAAGATCGGTGACCGGTGGTTTATTGGCGAAGAAATTAAGTTTGGAGTTTGATTAATCGTCCGGCTGTTGATCGTTTCCGATGCCCGTTGGTTCTCTTCAACCGTATTTTTTCTGAAATCAATTTGCTGACATCTTAGAATCAGTCAGATTTAATAATTACAGCGATCAGGTATTTTTACAGCCATAACAGACCAAAACCGCATTAAACAAAGCCTGACTCCATCAATTAAAAACATTGTAATATGACCGACCAGGAACTCAAAGACTTCAATGAAAAATTAAATGAACTGGGATATAAGAAATCTTCGTTCCATTCCATCGTCAACCTGATGTTCAATGCGGCAATGCCTGTTGCAATAGCCGTAATCGGAATCTATTTTACCAACCAGAACAATAAGCGACAGATTGAATTTCAACAGATACAGGTAGCCAATCAAATGGTTGCCGATGTACAATCCGACCCGGATTTTACCAAAGAGAAGCTGGACCTTAAACTTTCTTTTGTGGAAAGCCTTTTTGAAAACAAGGAGTTTAAAGCAAAGGTTAAAGACATCCTTTCACAGACGTATGCGGTTTCGCTGCAATCTTTAGACCTGGAAGAACTTGCAAAAAGCGAAAATCCGGAAGATCAAAAGTATGTGCAGAATAAAATTGCGGAAGCGAAAAAATTCAATGATACTTCAATTAATAAAGTGGTAACGCAGCTGGAAAAGAAAGAACCTGTTCGCCGGCTCACTGCACCGGAGACCAGTAAATCAGGTGCTGACCAGGGAACTACCAGTAAAATTGATTCTCTGCAGTCCAAGAGAAATCCAAAAACAGGCAAGACTGACAGCCTGAAAAATAATCAGAGCAAGAAGCCCGGGCGCACCGGTTCAAAACAGTAATTATTATAAACAAAAAGAGTGTACTGCTGCCGCGAATGGAAAACCGTGATAGCACCCGTGTATATCTTTTACCTACAATAAATCATTTGCAAGGTTCGCCAACTCACTGCGCTCTCCCCTTTCCAATGTTACATGCGCATAAATCCGGCTTCCTTTGATGCGATCGATCAGGTAACTGAGTCCGTTACTTCGTGAATCAAGGTAAGGTGTATCTATCTGGTAAATATCACCGGTGAAAATGATCTTCGTGTTTTCACCGGCCCGGGTAATGATTGTTTTCACTTCATGCGGTGTCAGGTTCTGTGCTTCATCTACAATAAAAAACACATTGGAAAAACTCCTGCCCCGTATGTAAGCAAGCGGACAAACAACCAGTTTTTCATTTTCCACCATCTCACTGATCTGCCGGTACTCCTTGTCTTTTTCGCTGAAACAATTCTTTATGTATTTCAGGTTATCCCACAACGGTTCCATATAAGGATTCAACTTGCTTTTAATATCGCCCGGCAGGAATCCAATATCTTTATTGCTTAATGGAACGACAGGCCTTGCCAGATAAATCTGGTGAAAATTCCTGCGTTGCTCCAATGCGCCTGCAAGCGAAAGCAAGGTCTTGCCTGTGCCTGCCACGCCCTGCAGCGTGACCAGGCTGATGTTGGGATTAAGAATTGCATCCAATGAACAGATCTGTTCAATATTCCGGGGCTGAATCTTAAATGCTGCCTTTTTCTTTACCAGCTCCAGCATGCCTGTTACCGGATTGTAAACAGTTACTACGGAAGTCTCATGGTGATTCAGCGTATAGTAATGGTTTGGAACGGGCTTTGTCTTTTTAAACAGCAATGCAGCTTTGCACTGGCCATCCTGGAACAAATCATTCAATACCTGAAGCGGAAACTTATCAACCATAGTACGGCCTGTATACAACTCATCCGCACTTTTTATTTTTCCTGTTTCATAATCTTCCGCCGGAAGATTGAGCGACTTGGCTTTGATGCGCAGGTTGACATCCTTAGTAACCAGTACAACTTTTCTTCCGGGGTTCTCCTTCTGAACCCTCAGGGCGGCATTTAATATCTTATGATCAGGCTTCACTTCGCCGAATATCGCATCGGTATCAACGCCATTGGGATGACCCATGGCAATCTTGAACATCCCATGTGTCTTGCCGTTAATGTTAACCCAATGCTGAAGTGAGTCATTACTGCTGGCGCGGTCTATATACCTGATAAACTCACGGGCTGCAAAATTTTTATCGTCATTACCCTTTTTAAAATTATCCAGTTCTTCCAGCACCGTGATAGGAACCACCACATCATGTTCTTTGAAATTGCGAATGGCGGTGTAGTCATATAGGATCACGGATGTATCGATAACGAAAATCTTTCTTTCCTGTACCATAAGCGCGGCAAACTTTTCATAAAGCTATTGCTGCAATGGTGACAAACATTTTTTTTGGATAAAAAGAAATACACAACGGATTGTTAGCCGTCCTGAAAAATAGAACATGACAGTAAAATGCCACATAGCAACAGCAGGAGTACAAAATATCCGCCGGTACAAGTCAAGAAACATGCATGAGAGAACCCATCATTCAATGGTTTGCTGCTGCATCATACACAGTAGAACATTCCTGCCATTTTCCGGCTATGTTGAAAACAGTATCCGTTGTAAAATCTTATAGTTCTATCTTTATGCGAATGGCACGCCCTTTCTATGCGTCGTAAACTAACGTACTACCGGTTGCTATTGCTGAAGCATGATCTGCCGGCCGGACTTTCTGTTTTCCTGGTGGCGCTGCCCCTGTGTCTTGGAATTGCACTGGCTTCTGGTGCGCCGCTTTATGCAGGGTTACTGTCGGGTATAATCGGTGGCATCCTGGTGTCGGTTATCAGCGGTTCCCCGCTCGGGGTTTCCGGGCCTGCTGCAGGGCTTTCAACGGTAGTAGCTTCATCTATCATTTCCCTGGGCGATTACAACGTCTTTCTGCTCGCTGTTCTGGTTGCCGGATTATTTCAACTGGTACTGGGGCTCTTTAAGTTAGGCGGAATTGCCAACTACTTTCCTTCAGCGGTAATTAAAGGAATGCTTGCTGCTATCGGCATCATACTTATTTCAAAACAGATTCCGCTCGCCCTGGGATATGATCAGCCCGATTTCTGGACCAGCGGCTTTCTTCAATTGTTTTCTGCTGCTAATTTTCTGGGAAATATTTCCGCATTCAACCAGCATATTACACGTGGTGCTGTTTTCATTTCTTTGTTTTCCATCGCGGCGCTGATCCTTTTACAACAACCCTCTTTCAAGAAATGGAAGGTAATTCCCGCACCGTTGCTGGTAGTGGTGCTGGGTATTGTTATCAATACGTTGTTCACCGCTGCTGCGTCAGGCTACACACTCAGGCAAACGCAACTGGTTTCAATTCCGGCTACTGTTTTCTCAGAGATCCACTTTCCTGATTTTTCCAAACTGTTTGCCATTCCTGAAGTATGGAAGTACGGATTAATAATCGGTTCCCTCGCAACATTGGAAACATTGCTTTGTGTAGAAGCAGTTGACAAACTGGATAAACATAACCGGATCACCCCTGTGAACCGCGAACTTATTGCACAGGGCATAGGCAATATGACATGCGGATTGCTGGGTGCCCTACCCATCACTGCCGTGGTTGTGCGGGGTGCCGCTAATGCCGATGCCGGTGGAAAGACAAAACTATCCGCATTTATCCACGGTGTCTTTCTGCTGCTTTCCGTTTTACTGGTTCCCTTTTTACTAAGCAGGATTCCTTATGCGTCGCTTGCTGCCATCCTGATCATTACAGGATACAATCTCACAAAACCAAAACTATATCGTAACATGTGGAGCCTTGGGTGGAAGCAATTTATTCCTTTTATGCTCACCATCCTGGTTATTCTCTCAACTGACTTATTGATTGGTGTAAGCATAGGACTTCTGATCTCCATCTACTTTATCGTCCAAAATAACTTTCGCGCGGAATACCGGATTACAAAAACAATGCGGCATGAAACGGAGGTACACTACATCAAGCTCAACAGCAATGTTACGTTTCTTAATAAAGTAAAACTGCGAAAAGCGCTCGACCAGATTCCAAATTATAGCGTCTTAACAATCGACGGCAGCGAGTGCAATTTTATTGATTATGATATCCTGGAGATTATCAGCGAATACGAGAATAAGGCGCATGACCGCCATATCGAAGTGCATTTAAATGGAATTGAACGGGTAAATGTAACTGCAGTGCATTGACCACCCTTCATTTCACAGCAGGAAGTTCAGCCTGTAGATACCTGTAGGATGAAAAACCCAGATACATCTACAGGTAAACCAGGGTTTACCGGTTTCCTTCTGTTGAATGATTCCGCCGGCCGAAAAAGGAATGCATAATGCGCTAGTCCGTTCATCGCAAAGCAGGCATCATTTATTCGTCATCCGTACTATCGGGATAATCATCTCTTCGAGAGAAATACCACCATGCTGAAACGTGTTGCGGAACAGGTTAACATGGTAGTTATAGTTATTCGGATATACAAAGTACTTATCTTCCTTGGCAAAGATGAATGTAGAACTCACATGCGGCCTGGGGAGAAACAACTCCTGCGGGTTCCTCGTTTCCAATACATCCTTCTGGTTGTAATTAAGATTTCGGCCATGCTTATACCGTAGGTTGGTGGTGGTATCCCGGTCACCTATTACTTTCGATGGCTCCTTGACACGAATGGTTCCATGATCGGTAGTAATGATCAGGTTGACTTTCTTATCGGCGATACGCAATAATGCATCAAGCAACGGAGAGTGTTCAAACCAGGAGTGGGTAATGGAGCGGTACGCCGTTTCATCATTGGCAAGTTCCTTTAATACATCCATCTCCGTGCGGGAATGAGAAAGGAGATCTACAAAATTGTAAACGATAACATTCAAATCGTTGTGGAGCAGGTTGTAGATATTATCCGATAACAATTTTCCATCATTGAAATTGGTAACCTTTGTATAGCTGAATTTCAGGTTTTTCTTGCTTCTCAGGATCTGGTCTTCCAGAAAATCCTTTTCATGCAGATTTTTGCCCCCTTCTTCTTCATCATTCAGCCAGAAATTCGGGAAACGCTTTTCAATTTCCAGCGGCAACATGCCGGCAAACATGGCATTTCTGCTGTAATGCGTGGAAGTAGGCAAGATGCTGTAATAGGTAGCCTCATCCGTAAGCCTGAAAGATTCTGAAATAGTGGGTTGTATAACCTTCCATTGATCAAAGCGGAGGTTATCTATGAGAATCAGGAAGGTTGGTATGCCGGGTTCGATATATGGAAATACCTTTTCCTTGAATAAGTTGTGCGACATCGTGGGAGTTTCCTCATTTGGCTTGTTCAGCCAGTTCTTATAATTCTTCACGATAAACTTACAGAACTCGGTATTCGCTTCTGATTTCTGCATGGCTAACACATCCCGCATACCGGCCGTTTTTGACTTGTCGAGTTCCAGCTCCCAGTATATGAGTTTGCGGTAAACCTCAGCCCACTCTTCGTGATTAAGTCCCATGCTGATACGCGAAAAGATCTGTTGAAATTCCTGCTGGTAAGACGAAGTCGTTTTCTCGCTGATAAGCCTTCGGTTATCGAGCAACTTCTTCAGGGTAAGCAGTATCTGCTGCGGTTTTACGGGTTTAATCAGGTAATCACTGATCTGTGATCCAATGGCATCCTCCATGAGGTTTTCTTCCTCGCTCTTGGTAATCATCACAATGGGAATAGACGGCTGAATGCTTTTAATATCGGTAAGGGTTTCCAGGCCACTCATTCCCGGCATCTGCTCATCCAGAAACACAATGTCTAAAACTTCTTCCCGGCATTTCTCAATGGCATCTACACCGTTACTGGCCTCAATAACATGGTACCCCTTTTCCCGAAGGAAAAGTATTTGTGGTTTTAGCAACTCAATTTCATCATCCACCCAAAGGATAGTAGGTTCATTCATCATGTTCGTTTTTTTTATAGTAAATTGAAAGATAATAGGTAGTGGTGGAGCAGCGGCGAATCTTTTAATCTGAGTAAATTGCCAAAATGATGAATTGTAAAATTGATCCTACAGAAGAAATAAGAAAACAATAAAGCACTTCAACCAGTTAGCAATTAGTATGTGATATTGGGCAGTTATTTAAATTCATGCCAAATTTCGTACAAAAAATCTGAAACAGATTGAATAAAAGAAAAATCATCAACGATCCGGTGTATGGCTTTATTACCATACCTACGGAATTAATATTTGATTTGATCGAACATCCGTTTTTTCAGCGCCTCGGACGAATAAAACAACTGGGCCTCACCTACCTGGTTTACCCGGGCGCACAGCATACCAGGCTTCAACATGCCCTTGGTGCAATGCACCTGATGGGCCTTTCGCTGGAAGTGCTGCGTTCCAAGGGAGCGGAGATCAGCAATGAAGAGGCCGAAGCGGTAACAATTGCCATCCTGCTGCACGATCTCGGACATGGGCCCTTTTCACATACCCTGGAAAGGATACTGATTCCCGGCACTTCCCATGAGGCGCTTTCATTATTGATGATGGAGCAGCTGAATCTCCAGTTTGAAGGCAAACTCACCATGGCCATTGAAATCTTCCTGGGAAACTATCCTAAACCCTTTCTCCACCAGCTAGTTTCCAGCCAGCTGGATATGGACCGGCTGGATTATCTCAATCGCGACAGCTTTTTTACAGGCGTTGCCGAAGGCGTAATTGGATATGACCGTATCATCAAAATGCTGATCATTAAGGACAATACGCTGATGGTAGAATCCAAAGGCATGTACTCAATCGAAAAGTTTCTGATATCCCGGCGACTGATGTACTGGCAGGTTTACCTGCACAAAACTGTGCTTGCCGCTGAACAAATGCTGGTGAAAATTTTTGAACGCGCCAATGTACTTGCACGCAGCCGCAAACTCCAATGTACCCCTGCGCTCTCTGCCTTCCTGAATCAATCCTCAGATTCTTCTGCATCCGCTGATACAGATACGCTGTTAACGCGGTTTTCTGATCTGGACGACACGGATGTTATCAGCAGTATTAAAATGTGGAGAAATGACCCGGATCAAATCCTTTCATGGCTCAGCAGTCACTTATTGTTGAGGCAACTATTTAAGATAGAATTGCGAAACACTCCATTTGATGCGGACACTTTATCGCAGATAAAACAACGGATTCACGGAAAATCAAAGATTGAATTTGAAGACCTTCATTATTTTGTTTTCACTGAAACAACCAGCAACCATGCCTACAGTCCTGAATCAGGCCCCATCAATATTCTCTTCAAAGATGGTAGTGTTAAGGATGTTGCCGATGCCTCTGACCTGCTGAACATCAGGGTGCTGGAAGCAACAGTATTGAAGTATTTTTTGTGTTACCCAAAAGAAATATTGTAAGAAAAACATCCTCTGTCACTCACCGATAAACAGGAAAAGCCCTAGCGCATGAAACTATTCCCGCCGCTTTCAGGAAGCAGGCATTAAGTATTGATCATAGCGCGAACAAGAACTCAATAGCCCGGACAACTGCCCTCCGCGTTGATTCGTTGCTTCCGGTCAACGCTTTGTTCCGTTCAGTCAATGGTATTCAGCATATGTTTCATCACCGGTGGTATACATGGCCACAAAAATGTCTACGGTCATTTTTTTATGACTAATACCTGACAAATACAGCCCGCAGGAAAACTGATACAAAACCAGATTCGTAAGTGATTCAAAATGCGCACGTTGAAGCAAACCTGTTCAGCAGCAAAATTAACTTGCTCGGCAATATTGAGTAAAGCGGATCATATATCAGCTGTTACATTTAATGATTGGAATTCTTTTTGTTTTACTATTCCGAATACAAAACATCTGCAAATGCTCACAGAAAACGACAGAACCATGGATGTACTTCCGGAAGCATCCGTCTTCTTAATTGCATTGATTCTGGATGGCTTTTTTAAGAACGAAGGAATTCAGGCACCCCGTGAGGAAGAAGATCCGCATATGGCTTACCAACTTATGGGGTTTACAACAATCTGTTATAACTAAACACCTGTTTGCTTTTATTGCCGGTGCTTCTTACGCCAGCTTCTGAAAAGCTTTTATCCAGCGTTCAGGCAACTCTTCCCTGCTGGCCATCTGATAATCATTATAGGAGCAGGGCAACAGGTGAAACTTTTTTTGATTCCTTGGTTTATTTCCTGCCGGCACCTCCATCCACCAACGCTCGGTTTTCTTGCTTTTCCAGAAATTTAAGTCATACTTGTTTTCTTTAAGGTGAATCGTATATTTTATATAATCCATATCATCGTCTTTTGGATGCTCCTGCTTCCGGTTACCATGTCCATTGATGAAGTACCAGATAATATCTGCTGCTAACTGTACAGACTGGCCGGTGCTATCAACAGACGGATTACACCCATAGACACCAAAAGAATCCAGCCTGTCGCTTTGGCCCGCATAACTCGCCAGCTGACAGGCTTCCTCAGCAAACAGCCCATTGGGGCCTGCACTTCTGTTTCCCGGAGAATCACTGAGCCGGATAACAGACATGTCCATACTGAAAAGGTTCGTGCCACGCAGTACCGGTTCAATATCCTCCATAGCTGATTTTACTTTTCCTAAACGGTAACTTGCAAAATGAAGTTTATCAAGTAACTCTATTGCATGGGTTGAAGTCAGATGGGTCTGATAACCGATGTGCGCAAAATCGAAGATGAAGGATGGTTCGTACCCGAAAACATTGATAAGAAAACACTCATCATCCATTTCGGGCTGCTCTTCTTTCAGGTCAATGCAATTATCGGCGATCGCAATGTTTATATTTCTGTTCAGGTCCTGGTAAGCGCCAAACTGCCCATAGGTAAGGTCATGACTTCCACCGATGATGATGGGAATAATCCTAAGACGGATCAGTTCATTGACCACCTTACTGAGTGCAACATAGGTATCGCGGATAGTTGCACCCATTTCAATGTTCCCAAGGTCAATAATCTTCGGGTTATTGCCGAATTTCGAGCGCGAAAACAATTGCTGCCTTATCAAATCCGGCGCATGGGCGCACCCGTTGTTTCTCACTGAACCGCGGTCTTCTTTTACACCAATTATAGCAATGTCCATACCTTCCGGATTCGGCCCGCTTACCACATACATGCCCAGTTGCAAAGCACTATAGTTGTCAGATGAAAAGAGATCTCCGGAAGCTGCCTGTAAAAACTCTTCAAACATATTGGTTTGTTTAAACGTGGTAAAAATAGAAATACGGCAACAAAGTAAAGATTATGAAAACAGCAAATTACAGTGTAAGTATCCCAGCATACTCCCGGGCGCTACTCGCTACAATGCAAACCTATACAGCCGGAGAAGGTGGCTCGGGTGCCCCAAACCCCGAGCGCAGCAGGTGGATTTTCAGAAAACGGAAATCAGATTATCTATGCCTGCGGCCATTTCCTGACAGGGTCTTGGCATTGATTATTTATTTTTGATGCAAATTACTGTGAATGACAAATATTCTGAATATTGAGATTCTTGGAAATTCATTACAGCGCCTGGGATTATTCCTGGTCATTATCCTCATTGCCTTTGTACTTAGCAGCTACCTCTCCAGGTTATTCAGTTCATTTATCTTCCGCTTGCTTCGAAAATATACCCCTGAGCATTACGGCGAAAAATTTTATGCATTGGTATTGCAACCGCTGCAATACCTGGTATTGTTGCTGATAATCAGAACGGCCATTGAATCATTGGCGTATCCGCCACAATGGAAAATTGAATTTTGGAATATGCCGCTCCAGGTTTTGCTGGATGAATTACTATGGTCAATGGTATTATTGGTTTTTACCTGGTTTTTGCTGCGCATAATCGACTATGTCGCCTTCATACTGCATGAACGTGCAGCGGCCACGGCTTCAAAGTCAGATGATCAGCTGGTGCCCTTCATAAAGGACGCCCTGAAAATCTTCATTGTTGTGAATGCCATTTTTGTTTTACTCGGTGTCGTACTGGACCTGGACCTGACCTCTCTGCTTGCCGGCCTGGGTATCGGCGGCCTTGCCATAGCATTTGCAGCACAGGAAAGCATAAAAGATATCTTTGGTTCACTGACAGTTTTTCTCGATAAACCCTTTGTTGTGGGAGATCTGGTGAAGATCGGCGACGTGGAAGGAACCATTGAAAAAGTAGGACTCAGAAGCACCAGGATACGTACGGGCAACCTCACGTTAATAACTGTTCCAAATAAGAAGATGCTCGATTCCAATGTAGACAATCATACCAACCGCACGCATCGGCGGGTAAAACAGGTCGTTGGATTATCTTACGACACAAATGCATTTCAACTAAAAGCAATAACCGGCGATTTGCACGATTTCCTTAAGAGCAACCCGAAATTGAACAAGGATGTGGTGGTGGCATTTGATGAATTCGGAGAGAATTCACTCAACCTAATGATCATTTATTTCATTCCATTTGCAACCTATGAAGAGTACATGCGCGAAAAGGAAACGGTAAACTACAGAATCATGGAAATTGTACTATCTCATGGAAGCAGCCTTGCCTTTCCTGTACGGGAAATCAAAATTGACCCTGACCTCTTCCGAAGGACCTGACCGCAACCTGCCCATCTCACAGAACTTCAAATGAGCTTGTGCTCATTTCATTATTACACCATAATATCTTTTACCTGCCTGAATAATTCTTCCTCATCATAATTCAATTTGGGTTCTTCTTTGTCGTACCGGATCTGAACACGCAAACCCTTTAATCCCTGCAATCCCTGCAAGGGCTCCAATTCCAGATGTTCCGGCGTTCCGGTAATCCATCCTTTGCTGCTCATAAACTCGAAATACCGCTCATATTCCCTGGCTTCCTTCTCCTGCGTGTAGATCACTGCTATTTTATGAGGTTGTGTCAACCGCTCATTGGTGCCTTTGATAACGGCTTTGTCAATCCGTTTCTTCACAATTTCATAACGGATATTGTAAGCACCCGATACATCAAAACGTTTTTCATCCATTCGAAACATGATGGCAAACGGATTGCTGTAGCATAATATCAATTGCGTCGTTTCCAGAGGCATGGGCAGGTCGGGCAACAGCTGGTGTGTTTCGCGTGCTATATTTACCATGGTAATTAATTGCCAAAGGCGAAAATTCTTTACGTATACCGGATCAAATTTACCTTCCTGCAATATGGATTGTCCGAGGTAAATATTGTATTCTACTCCATCGGTCTTGTATTTTTCGAAATAATGAGGCAGCAGCTGCTGCGTACGCGCTTCTTCTTCTTCCAGCATTCGTGCCACCACATCATTGATCATGGTAAGGCTCTTCTCGAAACTTTGCCGCCGGAAATGATAAACTTCATGTTCCGGGTCAAGCAAGTTAAAATAACTGTCTATCGCCTGTTTTAAATGAGCTGACTGTTCAGCCAACAACTGGAAGGTGGGTTCCACTTCCTGCTTCATAAATTCCAGTATACCTGTTTCATCGCCGGAATCGAGGCTCTCCTGAAGCTTTGACACATATTTGTCTGCCCTGAAAATCATTTCATCCAAAATGTTCAGCGGATACGTTTTATAGGCCAGCTGAAGAATTTTCTTTGCTGCGGTTAAATATTCAATCAGATCTTCCCGTATGGCTTCATTTCGGCGTTCTGAAGATCCCCTGATATCTACCTGTCCGTAAATAGGCATTACATCTTTTAACTCAATGGGTGCAATCTTATTCGGTTCAGCTGATGAATTAACTTTTATCATCTCCAATGCAGCCTGCGAAAATTTCCATTCAACGGATGGGTGTATCGAAGTAAAATGCTCCTTAATAGTAGCTTGCACCTGCGTATCAAAATCCTTTGCAGCGCGTTGAAATGCAACCGCTATCAATGGCAGAATCTCCTTCACCTTCAGCATGGATACAAAGTTGAGTTCATTTGGCCTGGGGCATCCGATCTCAATAGCGCCAATCAGGTCCTTATCATGAAAAACAGGTACAACAATAATATTTCGGATACCTTCCCGCAGCAATGCTTCTTCAATGGAAGTTACGTTTGGGAGTTTCTCCAAATCATCAACCAAATAGGGTGCAGCCCGTTGAACGGCCGTATGATAAATCGAGTTTTCAAAGTTGTCCAGCATCAGCGATGCTTTTTCGGATGGGATCAAACAAAACCAACTCTCCATATCACAGTTAGCCATTTGGCCACGGTAACTGAAAATTGGAGCAAGCCCTACTCTCAGATCCGGAATCTTAAAGAAGTTACGGAACTTATCTTCTATCCTGCTGATATTCTCTTTTGAAATAATGGAGCCTGACTGTAATAGAATGTATTCAATCTGTGAGATAAGTTCACGGTCTGTAATTTCCATCATCCTGTACACCGTTATGCCGCGAAACTCAAAAGTGTCAGGCGGAAAATTCTCTAACCAGAAAGAAGCGTTAAAAAAATCATCCTTCAGCGGACTCAAATCAATCTCACTAAGCGGTTTAGGTTCTTTCAATGCGATCACTTCTGCAAACATGGTATTGATCTCCGGCTGATAAAATTTTGTTAAGCCGGTTATTTTATCAAATTCTTTGCTTTTCATGACATCCGGATGCATGATTTTGAAATGATAGTACTTTTCAAGTATGGCCATGCCGCAATACGCTATAAGCTCATTAATACCCTTCTTAAGATCCATCCTGCTCAGGTCCCATATGCCATCCTCATCTGCAACAAGCATTTCATTAAATTTGGGCGATGCATAAACAGTGATCGGTTGAAATGGAACAATGATGCCCGCAATGTAATTTTCAATCATGGAAGAGGGCAACACGGTAGACAAAAGCAAGTCTGTTTCTTTGCGGTACTTTTTCAACAGGCTAAGATCCTCTATCGGCTCCGTCAATGCAGGTACTTCCTTAAGCGTATTAAGTATTTGCTGATATAACGGCGCCTCCAGGGTGTCCGGGGCCGCTGCCCTTTCCTCAATACGTTTTAGAAGCGGTTGAAAGCTGAGTGTAGTTCTGTAAGGAAAGCCGAATCGGGTAGCGTATCCGCCACTGGTATTCGGAGTCAGGTAGTCTTTAGCTGCCATTTCTTGAAAATTTGAATGGTTAAAGTTACTGAATCTTTAATGTGAAATCAATACCAGCCAGGAATGGTTTTGCATATATCAAAATGATTCCTTTGTATTCATTTTACAGGGCAATCGTGCAATGGTGGACGTATTATTCCCCCACGTATTTTAGTAACGGCCCATAATAATTCCACCAGGATCCGTTAAGCAACAAACTCAGCCATCCGGGATTTAAAGATCAAAGATGGAAGCATGCCCTTCAGCACGATGTTAAATTGATTCCATCATGTTGAATTCAGCCGGCAACCGGCCGTATCATTAATTTCATATTGGAACCTGGATGATAATTCCTTCGCAGTAATAAAAAAGACAGGTACTGCCGGTTAAAGTTTCACCAGACCCTAAAACCAGGTGGTGATATAATAAATAACCGCTGCTACTGCCATGGAAATCGGGATTGTTATAATCCAGGCCCAAACCAACTTGCGGGTTACGCCCCATCGTACGGCAGAAACTCTCTTACGAATTCCGGTTCCAATGATGGAACCGGTTATTGTATGTGTGGTGCTGACCGGAATACCCATTTGCGCTGTGGAGAACAATGTAATGGCGCCGGCTGTTTCAGCAGCAAACCCTTCAAAAGGCGTTAAATGCGTTATACGCTGTCCCATCGTTTTAACAATCCGCCATCCACCCATCATCGTACCCAGTGCCATGGCAGTCTGACAGGATATGACTACCCAAAAAGGAATGTCGTCCTCCTTTGTTAATTGACCTGCCGCTATCAGAGCCGCAAAAATGATCCCCATCACCTTTTGCGCATCATTTGCACCATGCCCCAGGCTATAGGCAGCTGCAGAGGCTAACTGCAGTTTTCTGAATACCTTATCTACCTTATGCGTTACAAATGAACGGCAGAGGTACATCAACAATATAGACAGCACTAAAGAAACGATCATTCCGATCACCGGCGCCAGGAAAATAAAACTGATGATGCGGAAAAGTTCACTGCTGTATACGGCACTTAAACCACCCTTAGCAATGGCAGCACCGGCAAAACCGCCAACCAGTGTATGGGAAGAACTGGACGGAATACCAAAGTACCAGGTAAGCAGGTTCCAGGCTATTGCTGCGATTAACCCGCTTAAAATAACCTGCAGCGTTACCACCTCAGGATTCACAATACCTTTTCCAACCGTGGAAGCAATGTGTAATCCAAAAACCAGGAAGGCGATGAAATTGAAAAAGGCCGCCCACAATACCGCAAATCCCGGCGATAATACCTTCGTGGAAACAATAGTTGCAATGGAATTGGCAGCGTCATGAAAGCCATTGATAATATCAAAAATAAGTGCCATAACAATCACCACAACGAGCAAAACCATCATAAACAGTAAGTGGAGGTTTCTTGAATAAATAAATATTTACGCTACCTTAACAATAATGGACTCCAGTACATTAGCCACATCTTCTGCTTTATCAGTAGCTGTTTCCAGCGCGGAAAGAATCTCCTTCATCTTGATCAGTTCCACCGCATTTTTTTCCTCCTCAAAAAGCTTCGCTACGGCATGATCGAATATGTCATCGGCGTGATTTTCAATACTGTTTATCCTGACACAGGCATCCGTAATTCTCCGGAGATTCTTGAGATTCCTTAACTCCATCACTGCTATATTGATCTCTTTGGCACTGGTAAGGATCAATTCCGATAATTTGATGATTTCAGGTGTAAAATTGGTGATCTTATACAGCTCCATTCTTTTGGAAGCGCCATGAATATAGTCGAGCACATCATCAATACAGGAAATCAGGCGGTGTATATCCTCGCGGTCAAATGGTGTGATGAAATTTTTTCCGAGCTCGTTGAAGATCTCGTGTGCGATTTCATCACCCTGATGTTCCAGCTTTTCCACTTGTCTCATATGTACAATACGCAGATCAGGTGTGGCAGCTGTTACGGCCAGGTTAAGCTGTTCTGCACAAAGTTTGAGATTGGCAGATGCCTTCTCAAATAATGGAAAGAAACTTTTATCGCGGGGTATGAAAAAGCTGATAAAACTGTTAATCGTCATAGTCCGAATGGTAGGAAACCTGTTTTGTATATCGGTTTCTAATGGCGGTAAATATATAGGATTGTCATAACAATAACTTAACACAAGTAGGATTATTAGTCCTTTTTAGCTGATAATCAGCTATTTTTGGTTAAAATCCAGAAGCCGATCCGGCTATAGCATCTTTTTCAATGTTAAATTAATGTTATTAAAACATTAACAAAATAACCATTTGGTAACACATAATTACTCTGGTTCACAGCCGTCCGTTTTAGTTTTGCACCGGTTCCAGCATACCATGTCTGCTGAAATGATGCTTAATATTAAAATTTTTTTAACCTCTCTGCTAATCTGTCATTAAGATGAAAAAGATTTTTATCCCCGCATTACTTTTCACACTATTCCTGTCCTGTACATCTTCTGAAAATAAGACCGGCAATGGTGAAGCGTCTGATAAACAGATAATACTGAAAGTGGACGGTTCCAGTACCGTATATCCGATAACAGAAGCAGTGGCCGAAGACTACCGGGCCGCCAATCCACAACTTCAGGTAACCATCGGGATTTCAGGAACCGGCGGGGGTATGAAGAAGTTTACGGTTGGTGAAATTGATATTTGTAATGCCTCCCGGCCGATTAAGAAGTCGGAAAGCGATATCTGCCTCGAAAAGAATATAAGCTTTATTGAATTACCTATCGCATACGATGGCCTTGCGGTAACAGTGAATCCCGCGAATGATTGGGTAGACTACCTTACAGTAGCTGAGTTAAAGACCATTTGGGAAGCAGCAGCCCAAGGCAAGATTATGAACTGGAGCCAGGTTCGCAAAGGATGGCCCAACAAACCCATCAAGCTTTTTGGCCCCGGAACTGATAGTGGAACATTTGATTATTTCACGGAAGCAATTATTGGCAAACAGGGAGACAGCCGCGGAGACTACACCGCTTCAGAAGATGATAATGTATTGGTGCAGGGAGTTTCATCTGATGCAGGTGCTCTTGGCTATTTTGGACTTGCCTATTATGAAGAGAATGCATCAAAGCTCAAACTGGTACCAATCGATGATGGCAATGAAAACAATGGTGCCGGACCTATCTTACCCTCTTTGCAGACAGTTCAGGATGGAACCTATGCGCCGCTCTCCAGGGTATTGCTGATTTATGCCAACAGTGCTTCCGAAGGCAAGAAAGAGGTCAAAGACTTCCTGCATTTTTATATCGAAAATGCACCAGCCCTGGTAAAAGAGGTTGGGTTTATTCCCTTACAGGCAACCCTTTATACGATTGTGGCACAACGTCTGGAAAATGACGTTACCGGTTCTATCTACACCAATGGACACGAAGTAGGCACTAACCTTGAAAATTTACTGAATGCCTCGGCAGCAACCGGAGCTGCTAAGTAGCTCTTCATAACACTATAATCAAGTTGTCTTGGAAACAATGTCCATTGAAAATACGGAAATGGAGACCGAAAAAGAACTCCGCTTTGGACTGAGCAGACGAAAATATATTTATGCCCGGGAACGGGTGATTCACTGGATTTTGCTGCTGTGCACTTTGGTTTCCGTATTTACTACTATCGGTATCATCGTTGTTTTGCTGTTTCAGGCCATTGAATTCTTTAAGGTAGTTTCCTTACTTGACTTTCTGACCGATACACAATGGACACCTCTCTTTGCTGACAAGCATTTTGGAATCTTGCCCTTGCTTTCCGGCACCTTGCTTACTTCTGTTATCGCGCTTATGGTAAGTGTTCCAATCGGACTTATCATAGCTATTTATCTCAGTGAATATGCTGCCAGCCCGGTGCGAAAGTCAGTAAAGCCTTTTCTTGAGATTCTGGCCGGTATTCCAACGATTGTGTACGGGTATTTCGCTTTGATCACCGTATCGCCATTACTTAAAATAGTTTTCCCTGATATTTCCGGGTTTAATGCCTTATCACCGGGGATAGTGATGGGTATTATGATTCTGCCACTGGTCACCTCATTAAGTGAAGATGCCTTACGATCTGTTCCTAAAAGCCTGCGGGAAGGTGGTTACGCTTTAGGTGCATCCAAACTGCAGGTGTCTCTTTCCATTGTTTTTCCATCTGCTTTTTCCGGTATCATTGCTTCAGTAATTCTTGCATTTTCTCGGGCTATCGGCGAAACAATGATTGTTGCCATCGCAGCCGGGCAGTCAACAGTGCTCAATGTAAATCCATTGAATCCCGTTTCAACAATGACGGCCTATATCGTTCAGGTAAGCCAGGGCGACACCCCCTACGGTACGCTGGCCTACAACACCATTTTCGCCGTTGCAATCACCTTATTTCTATTTACATTTTTTCTTAATATCATAAGTTTCAGAATCAGAAAACGCTTTCTCGCAGTAGGTGGAGATTAGCATTAAACAAAGATTTTTTCATGAGCCCGTTTGAACGACATTCCATAAAGCAAAGAGCTAAAGACCTGGTCTTTCAGACTATTGCGCTCATCGGGTTGTTGTTTGCCATAAGCATATTGGTTTTATTGCTTTTTAATGTTTTCAAAGACGGGTTTGGAAGACTCGACTGGAGTTTTATTACCAGCTACCCATCGCGTAAAGCAGAAAATGCAGGTATTATTCCGGGACTGGTTGGTACTTTATTAATGGTCTTACTCACAGCTGTTATTTCTATACCGGTAGGAATTGGTGCGGCAATTTACCTGGAAGAATATGGCCGGAAAAATTGGCTCGGAAAACTCATCGAGATCAATATTGCTAATCTTGCAGGGGTACCATCTATTGTATACGGATTGCTTGGATTGGGTTTGTTTGTCCGGTGGATGGAATTAGATCGCAGCCTGCTCGCAGGCTCATTAACCATGGGCCTGCTCATAATGCCTGTTATCATCATCTCTACCCGCGAAGCAATCAAGGCTGTTCCGTCCGGAATTCGTGAAGCATCCTGGGCCGTTGGCGCTACCAAATGGCAAACTATCTGGCATCATCTGTTGCCAATTGCCTTTCCTTCTATACTGACAGGTATTATTCTTGCTGTTTCCAGGGCAATCGGTGAAACAGCGCCGCTGATAACGATCGGAGCTTTGACCTATGTAACATTCTTGCCCGACAGCGTTCAATCACCTTTTACGGTCTTGCCAATTCAAATCTTCAATTGGGTTTCCCGTCCGCAAGAATCATTTCATGAAAATGCGGCTGCCGGCATTATCGTGCTGTTGGTTTTTACCTTGTTCTTAAATTCAATGGCCATCATACTGCGAAACCGATTCAGCAAATAGACGATGTATAAAGTAGAAACAAAAAATCTGGACCTGCATTATGGAACCACCCATGCGTTAAAGAACGTTACGATGGGTATCCTGGAAAATAATGTGGTGGCCATGATTGGGCCCTCGGGTTGCGGAAAGTCAACGTACCTGCGCCTTTTTAACAGAATGAACGACCTGATAGACAATGTAAAGATTGAAGGTGAGGTTTTGTTTAATGGTAAAGACATCTATAATGGCAGCCTGCGCGTGGAAGAAATCCGGAAAAAAATCGGCATGGTCTTTCAAAAACCGAATCCTTTTCCAAAATCCATTTTTGAAAATGTGGCATATGGATTACGTGTAAATGGGGTAACCAATAAAAAATTTATTGAAGAAACCGTTGAACGCTCACTGAAGAATGCCGCCTTATGGGATGAAGTAAAGGATG
>CAZGBP010000016.1:44613-48943 GCA_964524035.1 uncultured Bifidobacteriaceae bacterium | reverse complement strand
TGGGGTAACAATCAGCAAACACCGCATTTTCCCGCATTCAACAATGCAGGATCGTATGCACACAATTTCACGGTCTTTAAGAGTGGCAACAGCACCAACAAATCCATTTATGTGCTGTTTAAAGACGACAACCCTTTTTCCACATCAGGCATCAAGCTTTGCACCGATTGCAACGTACTAAAGATTGATGACCGGTTACCCAATGGTGTCGATAGCTACTGGAGCGGCTGGAATGAGAACTATAATATGTATTCCACCACGAATTCAGTACCGACTACCGGGATAATCAAAATGTTTACACAATACCGCCTGAAAGAAACGCTGGAATGGGTGCGCAAAAGCATTGCTGCCGACAGTAACAGGGTTTACCTGACGGGAGTATCACATAATGGTTATGGCGCATTACTTACCTCTCAGATGTGGCCTAACCTGGTAACGGCTGTTTGGGTAAAGAATCCTCCAACGGTAATCAAGCCGATAAATAATTCGGCCCGTGAAGAACAGTGGAGTGACAATGCTGAAAATCCGAATTCAGATTTTCTTGATCCCAATACCGGTATTCCCATTCCGCTGTGGCAATTATTTGATATCGGGCATATGTACATTGTTAACTCTCCTAAAAGTATTCCTTTTATTGGCGGCATAAATGGCAAACAGGATGTAACCGTTGGCTGGGTACAGAAATACTATTGGTATGATACCGTGAATATTGCACGCCATGGCGGTGCATGGTACTGGGATCAGCGTAAGCATAACAACAACGGTTCAACTTTTACCGACCTCGAAACAACCGTCAATTACGAGCGGTTCACGATGGCACGCTCCTATCCTGCTTTTTCCTATTGCTCCATCAATCAGAACCCGGGCGATGGAACTCCATCCAACGGAGATCCTATTGGCGCTTTAAACGGGTACCTCGACTGGAACGATCAATCCATTGTAGACAACAACACCAATTACGACATCACTTGTTTTGTTAAAGACATGTATGCAGGCGGTGTGCTGATGTCCAATCAATACGATTCCTGCACTACGGATATTACCTTCAGGAGGCTTCAGCAATTCAAGCCCTTTGTCGGGCAGGTGATCACGTGGACCGTTAGAAAAAACGGGGGCGATGTAGTTCAATCCGGAACAACCTTATACAATGGCGGACCGATTACGCTTTATGGAATAAAGATCTACCGGGCAGGCAGTAACATCAGCATGACTGTACCGGGATGCACTGTAACGTATTATGCGGATAGCGACCACGACGGATTTGGTTCATCAACAGATGCAGGCACGATCTATTGCAACATTCCCAATGGCCTGGTTTCAAATAACAGTGATTGCAACGACAATAATGTGGCCATAAACCCTTTGGCACAGGAAGTATGCGATGCAAATGACATAGATGAAGATTGCGATGGCCTGTCGGATGATGCTGATGCTTCTTCTCTTGGCAAAAGTATTTATTATGCTGATGCCGACCTGGATGGATTTGGCGCGGTGACAGCAGCAGGCACCCTGTTTTGCAATCCTCCGGCTGGTTACGCGACGGTAAAAACGGATTGCAATGATGCAAATGCAACCATGCATCCAAATGCCCAGGAAATCTGTGATGCCAATACCATTGATGAAAACTGCAACGGGCTAAGTGATGATGCTGATCCCGGTGCTACCGGCAAAAACGTATATTTCGCAGATAACGACCAGGATGGTTTTGGTGCCGCAAATACCTCTGGCACTGCCTATTGCGTACAACCTGCTTTAACCGTTACAGACAATACAGATTGTAACGACAGCGATGCAGGCATCAATCCTTCGGCAACTGAATTATGCGCGGAAAACGGCGTTGACGAAGATTGTGATGGCCTGCTCGATCATGCAGATCCCACAGCTGCCGGAGCTTCGCTGTATTTCACGGATGCAGATGCAGATGGGTACGGGTCTTCATCCGATGCCGGCACTTCCTATTGCACGCCGCCTTTGGGAGTAGTTTCCAATGCTGCAGATTGCAACGATGCGGATGCATCTGTAAATCCGGCCGGCATAGAAATATGTGATCCAAACCATACCGATGAAGACTGCAATGGAGTTGCCGACAATGCTGATCCAATGGCGGGCGGAAAGTCTGCCTATTATACCGATGTGGACGGTGATGGGTTTGGCGATGTAAATTCAACACCCGCTCTGTTTTGCAATCCTCCTGCAAATTTTTCCTCAAACAATACAGACTGCGATGATGCAAACAGCATCATAAATCCTGCCGCCCAGGAAGTGTGTTCCGTTAATAACCTGGATGAAGACTGTGATGGCCTGGCTGATGATGACGATACCTCCGCGACCGGACAAACTTTGTATTATCCAGATGCCGACCATGACCAATACGGATCATCTGCTGACGCGGGTACCGTTTACTGTAACCCGCCTGCCGGATATGTAAATAACAATACCGATTGCAATGAGTCAGATGCTGACATACATCCCGCGGCACAGGAGGTATGTGATGTAAATACAGTTGATGAAAACTGCAATGGCCTTGCCGACGATGCTGATCCGTCAGCAACCGGTAAAAATGAATATTATGTTGATGCCGACCTGGATGGATTTGGTGCCGGTGCTTCCGGAGTTGCCTACTGCATACCTCCACCCGGATATGCGGCGGTTAATACCGATTGCAATGATGCGGCATTCACTATCAATCCTGCAGCCCCTGATCTATGTGATGGCCTGGACAATAACTGTAATGGCACCATTGATGAAAACGCCATAACAGTAAATGTTACCCCCATCGGGCCATTAACAGGTTGTAAAAGTGACCTGGTTACGCTTACCGCATCCGGAACCAATATTACCAGCTATAAATGGTATAAGGGTACCAACCCCAATTCCGTATCCGGACAAACCAATTCCACGTACTCGCTATTGTATGACAATACGACAATAAAAGCAGTGGTCTCCAACAACTTCGGGTGTTCGGCCACTTCCAATCTGGTTACGATGACCGGTGTATTACAGCCTAGCGCCGTAATTACCGTTCAAAACAGTGGCAACCTTAATCTATGTGCCGGTGAAGTATTGCTTACGGCAACCGGCGGCACCAATTTTTCCTGGCAGTGGTATAAGAATGACCTGGCGATAGATGGCGCCAGCAATGCAAATTATACCGTAACCGGTAATGGTATTTACACCGTCAAAGTCACTAACCTCACCGGCTGTTACAAAATATCGAACCCGGTGAGTGCATTCGGCCAGGCAACCTATTATACGGACGCAGACGCTGACGGATACGGTGATGCTGCCGCAACGGCATTTTCTTCATGCACACCACCGCAGGGAATGGTAACAAACAACACTGATTGCAATGATGGCAACTCCGGCATACACCCCGCCTCACAGGAAATATGTGATGCAAATGATGTTGATGAAGACTGTGATGGATTGCAGGATGATGCCGACAATTCTGTAATAGGAAAACTAACCTATTATACAGATAGCGATGGCGACGGATATGGAGCTGCTTATCCTGCAGGTATTGCATATTGCAACCCACCCTCAGGATTGGTTGAAAACTCCAGCGACTGTAACGATGCTGCCAGTGGAGTTAACCCCGCTGCTGCAGAAGTATGTGACCCGAATGAGACCGATGAGAATTGCAATGGGCTCACCGATGATGCAGATACTACCGCAATCGGGAAAATAATTTACTATGCCGATGCAGATCAGGATGGCTACGGTGATAGCAATGATGCAGGAACTGCATGGTGTAATGCACCAGCCGGATCTGTAGCAACAAACAGCGATTGCAATGATACTGATGCTTCGGTGCATCCTGCAGCAACAGAAGTTTGTGATGTCAATTCAATAGATGAAGACTGCAGCGGACTGGCGGACAATGAAGACCCTTCATCCACCGGAAAGCTGATTTATTATACTGATGCCGATCTGGATGGATATGGTGCAATAACAGATGCAGGAATTGCATTATGCCACCCGCCTGCAAATAGGTCTGCAGATAACAGCGATTGTAATGATGATAACAATACAGTTCATCCCGGTGCAACAGAAATCTGCGATGTCAATGAAACCGACGAGGATTGCAATGGTTTGAATGATGACAGTGACCTTATCGCATCAGGCAAAATGGTTTATTATGCTGATGGCGATCATGATGGCCATGGTAACCTGTTTGATGCAGGCATAGCCTATTGCCACGCGCCTGAAGGAGTTGTGCCTGATAACACCGATTGCAATGATGCAGACATTTCAATCAACCCTTCCGCTGCTGAGCTCTGTGATGCAAACGATGTGGATGAAGATTGTAACGGACTCTCCGATGATGCGG
>CAZGBP010000016.1:0-44513 GCA_964524035.1 uncultured Bifidobacteriaceae bacterium | reverse complement strand
CTGCCACTGAAATCTGCGATGCCAATTCAGTTGATGAAAATTGCAACGGGCTGGCCGATGACAACGATGTGGCCGCTTCCGGAAAAACGCTCTTCTACCCTGATGCAGATCAGGATGGATATGGCGATGCAACCGATGCCGGAACTGCTGCCTGCATTCCACCTGCTCTTTTGGTAAACAATAATACAGACTGCAATGATGCAGACCTTTTGATCAACCCTGCTGCCGTTGAAGTGTGTAACGCTTTCAATATTGATGAAAACTGTAACGGGCTTGCCGACAATGCTGACCCGGCAGCCATGGGTGCATCGCTCTATTATACCGACGCTGACCTGGATGGCTTTGGTGATGTGAATGATCCCGGAACCCCTTATTGTGATCCGGTGGCCGGTGTTGTAAGCAACAACTCCGATTGCAATGATGCAGACATTTCAATCAACCCTGCTGCTGCTGAACTCTGTGATGCAAACGATGTGGATGAAGATTGTAACGGACTCTCCGATGATGCGGATCCAAATGCAATTGGACAAGCTATCTATTATGTGGATGCTGATAATGACGGTCATGGTGACATAGCAGATCAGGGAGCTTCCTTCTGCAACCAACCTGCTTCGATGGCAACTAGCAACGATGATTGCAATGACAATGATGGTTCTGTCAATCCTTCTGCCACTGAAATCTGCGATGCCAATTCAGTTGATGAAAATTGCAACGGGCTGGCTGATGACAACGATGTGGCCGCTTCCGGAAAAACACTCTTCTACCCTGATGCAGATCAGGATGGATATGGTGACATTTTAGACTTCGGAAACAGTTTCTGCCATCTTCCATCAGGATCTGTTGCTGATCATAGCGATTGTAATGATGGCAATGCGGGAATAAATCCTGCTGCTACAGAAATCTGTGATCTGAATGATACAGATGAAGATTGTGATGGATTGATCGATGAGAATGACCCTTCGGCAAATAGCAGCCTTGTCTACTATCCCGATGCGGACAATGACGGTTTCGGATCCATATCTTCCACCGGAGTGCTCTCCTGCAGCCAGCCTCTTGGCATGGTGTTAAACAATGCCGATTGCAATGACCTGAATGCGGCTATTAACCCTGCATCATCAGAAATCTGCGATGCAAACCAGGTAGATGAAAACTGTAACGGCCTTGCTGATAATAATGATCCTTTAACCATAGATAAAACACTGTATTATACGGATGCAGATATTGACGGCTATGGCAGTCCGGCAGATCCCGGCACGCTTTATTGTATTGCGCCTCTTGGATTCTCTTCAAACAACAGTGATTGCAATGAATCAAGTGCTTCCATTCATCCACTGGCACCGGAATTTTGCGATCCAAATGATGTAGACGAAGATTGTGATGGCCTTGCTGATAATGCAGATCCATCTGCCATAGGAAAAATCACCTATTACGCAGATCAGGATAACGATACGTATGGTGATGCTGCCGATTCCGGCATTGGTTATTGTACGCCACCTCCATCCGGCGTGGTTACCAATAATACAGATTGCAATGATGCGAATGCCGCTATTCGTCCGGATGCCGTAGAGATATGCGATGGAATTGATAACAACTGCAATGGCATTGCTGATGAAAATTTAACCGTATCCAACCCGATGCCTTTGCCGGTAATTACTCCGGCCGGTCCCACTTCATTTTGTTTCGATCAGAATGTAACACTGACAGCCCAGGATGGATTTAACCAGTATGTTTGGTCTAATGGTAAAAACGGCGTTTCCATCACGGCGAATACCGCCGGCTATATAACGGTAACAGTAAAAGATAACAATAACTGTTATGGCACCTCCGCCCCGCTTTTGCTGACCCTTTGGGAACCTGAAAATCCGGTTGTAAGTTGCAGTGGTCCAAGTACATTCTGCCTGGAAACACCATCTGTTCTATCCACCATATCAGGATACAATTACCAATGGAAAAAAGGAGCAATCATTGTTTCAAATGCGACCAATCAAACATTTGTCCCTACCTCTTCCAGCACTGCCTATAAGGTAACAATTACCGATGTTAACGGTTGTTCCAAGACATCAGAAGGTTTCGCTGTAACCGTAAACAACGCTGCCACTCCAACGATTACCGTCAGCGGAGGCACCTCCATTTGTGAAGGAGATACGAGCACCTTAACGGCAACGGCAGGATTTACTTCTTATCAGTGGTCAACCGGTGCCACCGGTAGCAGTATACAGGTAACCCAACCCGGCAACTACACTGTTGACATTACTGATGAAAATGGCTGCACTGCGGCATCACTTCCAAAAGCAATCATCGTAAATCCATTGCCTCAACCGGTGATTACCGCCTCTGGCCCCACTTCCTTCTGCGACGGCGGCAGTGTTGTACTCGATGCAGGGGCAGGATACACTACCTATAACTGGTCAAATGGTAAATTAACCCAGACTGCCAGCATAACCGGTTCTGGCACTTTTTCGGTTACCGTTACCAATTCCAATAATTGCACCGGTACTTCAGCACCGGTTACCGTAACAGAATGGATTCCGGAAGTACCCACCATAACCACCAGCACCGGTGCCACAACTTTCTGTGCAAATACCGGTGTTTATCTCGCTACAATAAATGGCGTCGGTTTTCAATGGCAAAAGTCTTCCGTTGATATTGCAGGAGCCACTGCACAAAACTATCTCCCCACTTCAGGTGGCAGTTATAAAGTAAAAGTTACCGATGCGAATGGCTGTGAAAAAACTTCAGCGGCGTTTTCCATAACAATATTGAATAATCCGGTTCCTGTTATAACAGGCACATCAACAATTTGTGAAGGTTCAACAACGAGTCTGAGTTGTGGCTCTTACAGCAGCTACAGTTGGTCTGACGGATCCGCTACGGCTACCATAAATCCATCAAGCGCCGGCGATTATGTGGTAACCGTAACCGATGCAAATGGCTGTGTGGGCACTTCTGCTCCAAAAACAACGACCCTGGTTCCGCTTCCTGTTCCTGTGATTACCGCACAAGGTGCCACAGAATTTTGTGATGGCGGTTCTGTCGTACTTGATGCAGGCAGTGGCTATACAAGTTATAGTTGGTCGAATTCAAAGACAACCCAAACCAATACCATTACAGCTTCAGGAATTTATACGGTTACAGTCACCAATGGGAACGGATGCACCGGTACTTCCGCCCCGGTAACCGTTGATGAGTGGATACCGCCAACGCCGGTAATTTCAAGCAGTATCGGTTCCTCCACTTTTTGTGGCAATGCAGGAATTTATTTAACCACGGTAGCCGGATACAGTTACAAATGGCAAAAAAGCGGAATAGATATTTCCGGTGCCACCCAGCAAAATTACCTGCCTGTTTCCAGTGGCAACTATAAAGTGATAATTACTGATGAACATGGCTGTTCAAAAACTTCTGCAACTTATGCGGTTACATTACTCAGTAATCCGGTGCCGGTTATTACCGGGCCGTCCACCATTTGTGCAGGCAGCTCGGTTACACTGAGTTGCGGAACTTTTGCAGCATACAACTGGTCAAATGGTGCAACAACAGCAACCATCAATACAAGCAGTTCGGGTAATCATACTGTAACCGTTACGGATAACAACGGATGTCTCGGAACCTCTGCAGTGAAAACAACGACACTGGTACCTTTGCCGGTACCGGTTATCACGGCTCAGGGGCCTACCTCATTTTGCGACGGGGGTTCGGTAACACTCGATGCCGGAGCGGGCTATACGAGCTATAACTGGTCAAATGGAAAAACCACACAAACAAATGCCATTACTGCATCAGGATCCTTCACGGTGACCGTTACGAATTCAAATGGTTGCACAGGAACTTCCGCTCCGGTTACGGTTGAAGAATGGATACCACCTACCCCGGTGATCAGTTCCAGCAGTGGTACATCAACCTTTTGTGCCAATGCCGGCGTTTATCTTACTACCCTTGGCGGATATAGCTACCAGTGGCAGAAATCATCCGTAAACATTACCGGCGCCACACAACAGAATTATTTCCCAACGTCAGGAGGAAATTACAAGGTGATTATCACTGATGTAAACGGTTGTTCCAAAACTTCAGCAACCTATACCATTACCATCAATAACAATCCGGTACCTGTAATCACTGGTCCGGTTACGATTTGCCAGGGCTCTTCCGTTTCATTAAGCTGCGGTACCTATTCAACATATAGCTGGTCAACAGGGGCTACCACTGCCGCGATAAATGTGAATTCAGCAGGCAGCTATAGTGTTACGGTGACTGATGGCAACGGCTGTCCCGGAACTTCAGCGACGGTTACAACCTCCATCGTTCCTTTGCCGGTGCCGGTAATAACCGCTCAGGGACCGCTTCAATTTTGCGATGGTGGATCAGTCGTCCTGGACGCCGGCGCAGGTTATACAACCTATAACTGGTCGAATGTGAAAACAACGCAAACCAATACCATTACAGCGTCGGGTATATTTACTGTAACGGTAACGAATAGCAATGGATGCGCCGGCACTTCCGCACCGGTAACGGTTGATGAATGGGTTCCGCCAACACCGGTCGTAACCATCGTCGGGCCCTCTACGTTTTGCATCAACGCAGGCACTTACCTTACCACTATTGCCGGTGCCACTACCTATCAGTGGATCAAAGGCACAACTGATCAGGCAGGGGCTACGAACCAGAATTTCACGCCAACCTCTTCGGGTACCTATAAAGTCCGGATTACGGAATCGCACGGGTGCAGTAAAACAAGCAGCGGCGTAACTGTTACAGTTAACAATGCACCAACAGCTACCATCAGCATAAGTGGCAGTGCCAATATTTGTTCGGGTCAAACCAAAACCATAACAGCCAATACAGGCTCAGGCTTAACATATCAATGGAAACGTGATGGAAATAACCTGTCAGGTGCCACTGCCTCGACTTACGTAGCCGGCATTGCAGGAAGTTATACCTGTGTCGTAAAAAATGCCAACCTGTGTTCCACAACGTCGAATACGATTGTAATAACCAGCAACTGCAAAGGCGATGAATCTTTTACAGATAATTCAACAGTTGTGTCGTGGCAGGTTTATCCGAATCCTACCAGCAACGAGCTGCACATCAGAATGTCAC
The DNA here is from genome assembly GCA_964524035.1 of uncultured Bifidobacteriaceae bacterium. Lineage (GTDB taxonomy): Bacteria > Bacteroidota > Bacteroidia > Chitinophagales > UBA10324 > JACCZZ01. The sequence goes on along the minus strand of CAZGBP010000016.1, from coordinate 39,416 downwards.
TTTCTGATCTTCAGGAAGGCCACTATGAAATGGAAATCAGAAACATGGTCGGCAGTGTCGTTTGGCGGAATAAATCTACGTTCATTGATTACACCATTGCGGAAGACCTGCTGCTGGAAAGCACATTAAGCGCAGGCAGCTATTTTATCATAATCCATACAGATAACCGCTTATACAAATCGCAGTTTGTGATTACAAGGAATTAAAGCGGATAGCAGCATCGTGAAAGCAGCACCTGTCGTATGGTGCTGCTTTTTTTATGCCGGTTCCAATGCTAAGTAAGTCAAAGGCCATAGCTTCCACAAACCACTACGCGCCATGACAATTAAGTCAGGCTATGACTAAAAAAAAACCGGTCATGTTATTTGTTGCTTCATGCCGATTAAAAGCTTAAACCGACAGAAGAATGAACTCCCGGCTCTCCCAGCAATATTGCTGTCTCAAACTGGAAATTACCAGTGTTCAAAACCGTGAGCAATTAAATTAACATAGATCAATAAGCGTATTGGCGAGAGCAAAAAAAATTGACATGGTGTCCGAAGGACTCCTTCGGACACTGTAACATTGTTTTTGTCCCACTTTTATATCATGAGTCCCCGCTAATCACGAATTGAATATCGTTGAAATGCTGCACAAAGCAGAAACTCAAGACGATTTCGAATACCAGTGACCAGAAATCCAGATATATATTTTCAAACAACATAATTATACTGTTGGTTAAATGAGTTTATTAAATTTACTATTTAGTTTATATGACAACTGGTTTTATCAGGCCACCCGGCCCGGCCGGTCTATTTGTATTATTATTAATAATTATATTTAATAACCCGTGAATACATCTCCATTGAGATGGCCGGCATTTATGCCCGTAATCATTCCTAATTCACTTAGAATCTTACATTTGCGCAACAAATTTTGGACTATGCCGTAACGATTGCCTAATATTAACCAAACCCCCAAGAAGATGCTCATTACTTTACAAGGATTTCGCAACTCACTTGTCTCATTCCTTGCAATTTTCCTATTTAGTTTAACAGTTCAGGCATATACCGTTACGGAACTTCAGGCAGTGAAATACAATGGACAGGTATTTCTTACCTGGAAGAATCCGGCTCAAACAAATTTGCAGTATAATGTTTACCGGTCTTCCACTCCGATTACTTCCGCCACCCAATTAAACGCCTCCACCTACTTAGGATTCGTACGGGATAACTCAGCTAAAAATATCCGGAAATCATCCTTGTATGGGGGTAGTCATTATTACAAGATAACATCGACGGCACCGCCTCTGGCCAGCGACCGGGGACTGTATGTAGCAACCTGCACAGCCAATGGCAATTATTATTATGCCGTTACCGTTGTTACATTAAGTAATAACCAGGAAGACAAGTCAGTCATTAATGCCTCAAATTCCCTGGCTGCTCCTGTTGCTGAATCTATTGCAAATCCGCAACCCGTATTGCAATACCAGGGTGTTGAAAACGATGGCACTTTGCGCTATGAATATGCTCAATGGGGAAATAATCAATCAGCGAGCCATTATCCGGCATTTAATAATTGTGGTTCATTTGCCTGGAATTTTACTGTATTCAAATCGGGTAACAGTACCAACAAGTCTGTTTATGTACTGTTTAAAGATGACGATCCATTTTCGGTTGCCGGTATAAACCTTTGCACCGATTGCAATGTGTTAAAACTGGATGACTACCTGCCAAACGGCGGAGACAGCTATTGGACAGGATGGAATGACAGTTATAATATATATTCAAGCACCAACTCTGTCCCAAGTAGCGGTACCGTTAAAATGTATACCCAGGCCAGGTTGAAAGAAACACTGGAATGGGTAAGAAAAGGCATATCAGCCGATAGTAACAAGGTTTACCTGACGGGCATCTCGCATAATGCATTCGGAGCGCTGATCACTTCCCAACTATGGCCAGATTTGGTTACCGCCGTTTATGCCAAGAATGCTCCAATATTAATCAAGGCGCTGAATAACTCCACACGCGAAGAGCAATGGTGCAATACCTCCGACAATTTTGATACGGACTACCTCGACCCGAATACGGGATTACCTATACCTGTATGGAAACTTTTTAACATGTGTCACATGTATAAAGTGAACACCGCCCGCGGAGGCCCCTTTACAGCCGGTATCAATGGCAAGCAGGATGTTACGGTTGGCTGGATTCAGAAATTCTTTTGGTATGATTCTCTCAATGAATCAAGACTCGGAGGAGCCTGGTACTGGGATCAGCGCACCCATACCAACAACGGAGCATTATTTACTGACGAGGAAGTTACTCCGGATTATGAACGATTTACACTGGCCCGCAGTTTTCCCGCTTTCTCTTATTGTTCGATCAATCAGAATCCGGGTAATGGTTCACCACCGAATGGAGATCCCTGGGGGGCCATTAATGGTTACCTCGATTGGAATGATGCATCCATTGCCGATAACCCCAATGAGTACGCCATCACCTGTTTTGTGAAGAACTTGTACGCCGGAGGCACATTGGTTTCAGAGCAATATGATTCCTGCATCACGGATATTACTTTTCGACGCCTGCAGAAATTTAAACCCTCAGCCGGGCAAACCATTACCTGGAAAGTGAAAAACAGCAGTAATAAAATTGTGCAGCAAGGCAGCTTTGTTTACAGTGGCGGCCCTATTACCCTGTATGATGTTAAAATTTATAAGACCAACAGTGTTATTTCCTTATCAACCGGCAGTTGCGGAACCGTTTATTATGTGGATGCCGATAATGACGGTTTTGGCTCCTCCTCAGATCCCGGAAGCACTTCATGCACACCTCCGTCAGGTAAGGTTACCAACAATACGGATTGCAATGATGCAAATAATGCCATTAAACCGGGTGCACAGGAAATCTGCGATGCCGGCGATGTCGATGAAGATTGTGATGGGTTAAAAGACGATGCCGATGGGTCGGTAACAGGCAAGATCAACTATTATCCCGACAGTGATCATGATAATTATGGTTCATCTTCTGCCGCTGCTACAGCCTACTGCAACCCGCCCGCCTGGTACACCACCAATAAAACAGATTGTAATGATGCAAATGCCGCCATTAAACCGGGAGCACAGGAAGTATGTGACGCCAGTGATATTGACGAAGACTGTGACGGCCAGTCCGATGATAATGATGCTTCCGTAACCGGAAAAATCACTTATTATCCCGATGCCGACCATGATAACTTTGGTTCAGCATTTTCCGCAGGGGTGGCTTATTGTAACCCGCCTGCCTGGTATACTACCAATAAAACAGATTGCAACGATGCCAACGCGGCAATCTATCCGGGAAAAGCGGAGCTCTGTAACCTGATTGATGATGATTGCGATCTGCTCATTGATGAAAACGCCGGCATCATTTATTTTGCCGATAATGATCACGACAACTACGGAAATGTTCTCTCATTTGTTGTGTCCTGTACTATGCCAAATGGCTATACCACAAACAGTACAGACTGTAATGACAACAATGCAGCCATAAACCCCGGTGCAGCAGAAATTTGCAATTCTGTTGACGATAACTGCAATATTCTGGTCGACGATGGAGCGGCCGGAACTACGTATTATCTCGATGCAGACAGTGACGGATTTGGAAATCCAGCTGTTTCGGTAACCACATGCAATACACCACCTATTGGATTTGTTGCCAATGGCTCTGATTGCAATGATCTGAATAGTTTAATAAATCCCCTTGCCGCAGATATTTGTGATGGCACCGATAATAATTGTAACAGCATTACAGACGATAACGCCATTGGAGTGACAATCAGCCTGTCGGGACCGGCAACCGGATGCAAATCTGAACCTGTTACGCTCACTGCCACCGGTACGAATATTGAAAGTTACAAATGGTATAAAGGCACCAATCCGAATTCAGTTGCCGGACAAACCAATTCAACTTATACCCTGACGTATGACAATACTACCGTAAAGGCCGTTGTATCAAATAGTTTTGGATGTACTGCTACATCAGAAGTTGTTACGCTGACCAGCTTGCAGAATCCATCGGCGACCATTTCGGTTTTGAATGGAGGGAATCTTAACTTATGCGATGGTGCCGTAACACTTTCAACCTCCGGCGGTGAAAATTATGCCAGGCAATGGTACCGGAATGACATTGCCATTGCCGGAGCTACAAATACCACTCACATTCCTTCTACTGCCGGAAACTATAGCCTGATGGTGACAAACAATGCAGGATGCAGCAAAACCTCTTCGGTTGTAACGGTAACCGGATTGGTGACCTATTATACAGATGCAGATGCTGATGGATTTGGATCTTCTTCAGATCCCGGTACAACCTATTGTGAACCCCCGCAAGGCGCTGTCACCAACAATGGAGACTGTAACGATGCAAATAACAGCATCTATCCCGGTGCAATTGATCTTTGCGACGGATGGGATAACAATTGTAATGGCCTGACAGATGAAAATGCCATTACAGTAGCGGTTGATCCATCCGGCCCGCTTACCGGTTGTAAACTGGAACCTTTTGCCCTTACCGCAAGCGGTACCAATATAGAAACCTATAGCTGGTACAAAGGAAACAGCAGTACTCCTGTCGCTGATCAAAACAGCTCAACCTATACACTCACTTATGAAAACACAAGTGTAAAAGCAGTAGTTACCAACAGCTTTGGCTGTACTGCCACTTCGAATACTGTAGTTATCACCAGTATTGCCAATCCTTCTGCTAACATTTCAGCTGCCAACAGTAATCTTTGCGTGGGAGCCGTAGTGTTGGCAGCATCCGGAGGTGCCAATATGCAGTGGCAATGGTTTAAAAACAGCTCGGCCATAACAGGAGCAACCAATAATACCTATAACGCATTAACAACAGGCAGCTACGAAGTATCGGTAAAAAACACATCGACCGGCTGCAGTAAGATGTCATCACCATTTACAGTAACCAATGCATGCAAGTCTGCAACTTCACCTATAGCCGAAACGCTTCACCTGGAAGTATTTCCAAATCCTTCCGGCGGAATGTTCAACATAAATCTTGAAAAGTCCGGAACTGCCGATGTCATCTTTAAGGTATTCGACATCACCGGGCGATTGATTTATTACAGCGAAAAAGGAGAAGTGGAAGGCAACTACGAGACGGTCTTAGAGCTGGCAAACCAACCAGGAGGTATTTATCTATTGGATGCGCAGGTTGGTAGTGAACGGATTCGTAAACAGTTATTGATTCAATAATTAGGGCTGTTACTAAAGTACTATAAATCCGATTGTTGCCGAATGTTGTCGAGTACCAGGCAGCGGGCCATGCAGAGGTAAAAACTGATGTGTCGTTCATTTTCAGGCTCCCTCCATGCATAAATAAGTTTGCGCATTTAGATACGACCCTGAAATGCGGCTTCGCATTTACCACTGTGCCCTGGTAACGGATTGGGCCTGTACGCTGTAATACACCCTTACTTGAACGCACCCCGGTCCTAAGAGAAGGAAAGGCATAATCAAATATGCCTGTTGCATACAATCCAACCTCTTGGCGGTTCAGATGATGCAGCAGGTCCATTGAACTGCCATATAACACGGTCCCTGCAACAGGTATTTGATTCGAATCAGAGAACCTTGCCTTCCGGAAAACGGACTACCCCGCTTACGATTCAAAAATCCAAGATTGTGTTTTGACTGTCAGGTATTTATGAATTAGATTGCCTGTAACATACCCATACGTTATGTGAGGCAATATTATTTCGAATCGCTTCGTTTTCACGATTTTACACTATCTTTGCGCGCCCATGAATACTTGGAATCGGTACTTCCCTTTAATGCTGGTTTTCGGCATCCTTGCACTCCTTGGTTGCAGTGATTACCAGGCGGTGCTGAAAAGCTCTGATACCTCACTTAAATTACAGAAAGCCAAGGAATACTACAATGCAGGACAATACTATAAAGCCCTGCCCATTTTTGAAGAACTGATCACTTACTATAAAGGAACCAAGGAAATGGAAGACATCGCATATTATTATGCATATACCCATTTTCATTTAAACGAAAACCTGCTTGCAGGATACTACTTCAAAAATTTTGCAACTACTTACCCATCAAATGAACATGCGGAAGAATGCCTGTTTATGAATGCCAAATGTTATTACCTGCTTTCCCCTGATATACAACTGGAACAATCCTACACCCAGAAAGCCATTGATGAATTGCAGTTATTTGTGAATCAATATCCTTCCGGAAAATATGTCGCCGATGCCAATCAGATGATTGACGATATGCGGCGCAAACTCGATTTGAAAGCTTACAAAAGCGCTGAATTATATTTTAAGATGGGCCGGTATAATGCTGCCGCCGTAGCCTTCAAAAACCTGCTTCGCGATTTTCCGGACAGCCCCTACCAGGAAAGGGCTATGTTCATGGTTGTTAAATCAAACTACTTATATGCGCTAAACAGTATTCCGGCAAAACAAAAAGAGCGCTACATGGCTACAATAGACAGCTACCAGTTGTTTTCCAATAAGTATTCCGGCAGCAGTTATCTTAGCGAAGCAAAAGATCTTTACGAATCATCCAATAAAAACTTAACCAAAATAGATGTCAATGAGCAAGAATAAACGCAATGCAAATGGATCCATCTCCCCGGTAATGGAGACAAAAAACCTGAAAGAGATGCAGCAAAAAACAGGCAACCTGTATGAATCCATTGTGGTTATTGCCAAACGTGCCAACCAGATTTCTTCTCATTTGAAAGAAGAGTTGCATGGAAAGCTGGAAGAGTTTGCCACCACTACCGATAATCTGGAAGAGATTCATGAAAACAGGGAACAGATCGAAATCTCAAAATACTATGAGAAGATGCCTGATGCTACCCTCATAGCCACGCAGGAGTTTATGGAAGGCAAAGTGTATTTCCGTAACCCGATGAAAGATAACGTTGACCTTACCAAATAATGCCGGCAAAAGGCGGCTTCTTTCACTCCAGAATGAACAGCCTGCGGCCACTTTGCAAAATTTGAAAGGAAGTTGCTATCAAGTACTTGAAAGATTAAACCGAAGCAGGCAACCCTTTTGAAGGCTGTCTCCTGATCTTAAATCCAATTTATCTTGCGTCCACTTTCCGGAAAAAAGATTCTGTTAGGTATTACGGGCAGTATTGCCGCGTATAAAAGCGCATTACTCGTACGTCAGCTGATTAAAGAAGGGGCCGTGGTCAAGGTAATCATGACAAGAGAAGCGACCCAGTTTATTACACCGCTCACGCTCTCTACGCTTTCAAAAAATGCGGTGCTGTCAGACCTGGTTGCAGATAAAGAGCTGCTGTGGAACAATCACATTGAACTTGCTTTATGGGCGGATGTCCTGCTCATTGCCCCGGCATCAGCAAATACCATTGCCAAGTTTGCCCACGGACTGTGCGATAACCTGCTCACTGCCGTTTATCTTTCAGCACGAAGCCCGGTAATCATTGCACCGGCAATGGATGAAGATATGTGGAAGCATGCCGCTACCCAGGCTAACATAAACACCTGCATTGGTTTTGGAAACCGTGTGATACCGGTCGATTCAGGCGAGCTGGCAAGCGGATTAGTTGGCCCGGGCAGGCTGGCTGAACCCAATACCATTGTTGATTTCCTGGGAAACCATTTTAACAGCAGGAAAACATCAGCAACATCAGCCAAACCGTTCGGCGGGAAGAAAGTGGTTATTACTGCAGGCCCTACTTATGAAGCGATAGATCCCGTACGCTTTATTGGAAATTATTCATCCGGTAAAATGGGTATTGCCCTCGCCGAAACGATGGCAGACCAGGGCGCGGAAGTAGAATTGATACTGGGCCCAAGCCCGTTGCTTCCGAAATATCCCGGTATTAAAGTTACACGGGTTATCGCGGCAAAGGAAATGTATGATGAAGCAAATCGCGCTTTCAAAACAGCGGATATTACCATAATGGCTGCCGCGGTAGCCGATTATTCTCCTGAGGTAATTGCGCCGGAAAAAATCAAGAAAAATGCCGGTGCTTTCCTTCACCTTAATCTCGTAAAAACGCCGGATATCCTGAGGTCGCTGGGCGAAAGAAAAAAGCCGGGACAACTACTGATCGGATTTGCACTCGAAACATCTGATGAAGTGACCAATGCGAAAGAAAAGTTACGTACAAAAAACCTGGATATGATTGTGCTCAACTCCTTAAATGACGAGGGTGCCGGATTTCAGCATGATACTAACCGGATCACCATTATTGACAGAGAGGAGCAATTGCATAAATTTGAGCTCAAGAGCAAACAAGAAGTTGCAAAGGATATCGTTAGTTTTATCTATGATCACCTGAAGCCGGCCAGTCCGGTTCTGAATGCAACCATCAAATAATACAACGTTCAATTGGCATCCTGAAAAATTACCGTCCTAAATTAATTACCGTATGAAACGCTTCTGTTTTCTCCTGGCTGGATTAATGATCTCGATGGCATCTTCCGCACAAGAGCTCAATTGTACGGTGAAAGTGATCACTGCACAGTTGCAGGTAGTGGATCCAAAAGTGTTTCAGACCCTGCAAAAATCCATTTTTGAATTCATGAATAACCGTAAATGGACAAATGATAATTTTGCAGCCGGCGAACGTATTGACTGCAGCATCCTCATTAATGTTACCCAGGAACTTTCAACCGATAAGTTTGCCGCGCAGATCACCGTTCAAAGCAACCGGCCGGTACACAATGCCGGCTACAATTCAACCCTGCTGAAGTGGGCCGACAAAGATTTCCAGTTTCAATATGCAGAATATCAGCCCCTCGAATTCAGTGAAACCACTTTTGGTTCCAACCTGACTTCTGTTCTCGCGTATTATGCTTATATGATCATCGGGCTTGACTATGATTCCTTTTCTCCATCCGGTGGCACGCCTCATTATCAGAAAGCGCAAAACATCGTAAATGCCGCACAGTCATCTTCCGAATCGGGCTGGAAGTCGTACGAATCAATCCGTAACCGGTATTGGCTGGTTAACAATTTGCTCAATTCAAAATTTGAGGATATGCGCACTGTTATTTATAAATATCACCGCGAAGGCCTTGACAGAATGTTTGAAAACGTGGAGACCGGACGCAAAGCCATTTCAGAATCCCTTAGCCTCATGAATAAGGTAAATGAAGACGCTCCCAATTCAATGATCATGCAGGTTTATCTTCAGGGAAAATCCGATGAACTGGTGAATATTTATTCCAAAGCAACTCCTCAGGAAAAATCCAACGCAGTTCAGATACTATCCAAACTGGATGCGTCTAACTCCTCCAAATATCAGGCGATTATGAAATCGAATTAATTTGGAAACAATTAGCCGGTAGTCCGCCGCATAAGCAGATCAATTATCCTAAGTCCTTATTCCTTATTCCTGATTCCTGGTTCCTGATTCCTGCTTCCTGGTTCCTGAATCCTGGTTCCTGTTTCCTGGTTCCTGGTTCCTGTTCTACGTCCATTCCCCACTCATACATCTTCCGTCTTACACCATCCGTCCTACGTCATCCGTCTCACGTCTTACGTCAAAAGTATGCCCCCTAAATCCGTTGTTGAAAACTATAAAAATTCAGCCTCCGAATATTCCGGCTTCAAATTAACTTTGAAAAATGCTGCGCAAATTAGCAATACGCAATTATGCCATTATTGATTACCTGGAACTCTCGTTTTCAGATAAACTTACCGTTGTAACCGGAGAGACCGGAGCCGGAAAATCCATCGCTATTGAAGCGCTCTCACTGGTGTTGGGAGCGCGTGCAGATGCCAGCATCCTGTTTGAAAAGGAAAAAAAATGTGTGGTGGAAGCGACCTTTGATACACTATCGCCGGAACTCCGTATTTTCTTTACCGCAAACGATCTCGATTTCGAAGAAAACCTGATCCTGCGCAGGGAGATTCTTCCTGCCGGGAAATCGCGCGCTTTCATCAATGATACACCGGTGAATCTTGTTCTAATGAAAGCACTGGGAGATCAATTGGTTGATATGCATAATCAGCATGAATCACAGGAACTCAGCACTGCTTCCTTTCAAATAACACTCCTGGATTCACTGGCAAAGCAGGAATCAGCAGCGCGGCAATTCAGAGCGCAGTTTCTCTCTTACCAGGAATCACTCAGCCGTGCAGCGCACTTACGGTCACAGCATCAGCGAGAAACTCAGGAACTCGATTACCTTACCTTCCAGCTTAACGAGTTGACTAATGCCGTTTTAAAACCCGGTGAGCAGGAAACCGCCGAACTGGAACTCAAACAACTGGAGCATGCGGAAGAAATAAAAAAACATTTTGCCGCAGCATATCAGCTTTTACAGGAATCGGAGGTTGCCGTAACCTACCAGCTGAAGGAAGTCAGCACCCTGCTCCATACTGCAAAGAAATTTTTTCCACAAACAGAAATGCTGCTTACACGCCTGGAAAGTGCACGGATTGAACTCGATGACATAGCAGATGAATTAGAAAAGCAACAGGCATCATTAACGATTGATCCGGAGCGTGTGCAGGAAATCAATCATCGGCTCGATCTGATTTACAGGCTGCAAAAAAAGCACCATGCCGATTCCATTAAGGCATTGCTGGATATAGCCGATGGTCTTGATGCAAAAATTCAAGCTATCAGCATTCGTACCGATGAACTGGATCAGCTGGAAAAGAAACTGGCAATGGCAAAAGAAGAATTGCTTCTGACTGCGCGAAAGTTATCTGCGGAACGGCAAAAGCAAGTTCCTATCGTGATACAAAGCGTTAACAAGATGCTGAAAAGTGTAGGTATGCCCCATGCTGCCATCAAAATTGAACACACGACCGCCGCGAATGATGAATGGAATGCATCTGGAATAGACCGGTTCCGGTTTCTCTTTGCAGCCAACAAAGGCAGCGAATTTGCCGAGATACGCAAAGTGGCTTCGGGTGGCGAATTGTCGCGATTAATGCTCTGCATCAAATCGCTGATTGCTGCATCTGCTTCCCTGCCCACACTGATATTCGACGAGATTGATACCGGCATATCCGGCGAAACAGCTATGAAGGTTTCTTCTATTCTTAAACAGCTCTCCGCCCATCATCAGGTCATCTGCATAACGCACCTGCCCCAGATAGCAGCCAAAGGCGACCTGCACTATTTCGTATTTAAGGAGACTTCCAATGCCCGCACGTTTACCCGGATTCGTAACCTGGACCCGGAAGAAAAAATCAGGGCCATTGCACAAATGATCAGTGGAGAAAAGGTGACCCCTGCTGCCCTCGAAAGTGCCCGTGAACTTTTGAATTAGACCGGTTTCGCCGCAACCATTTAGCGATTTAACAATTCATAGCTACATTTGTCAAAACCAATAACCATGTCATATAACTTACTGAAAGGAAAAAAGGGAATCATTTTCGGCGCGCTGGACGAAAACTCGATAGCCTGGAAAGTAGCCATGCGTTGCCATGAAGAGGGAGCGGCACTAACCCTGTCCAATGCCCCAATCGCCATGCGTATGGGCAAAATTGCAGAGCTCGCCAAAGCCGTAAATGCCGAAATTATTCCTGCAGATGCAACCAGTATGGACGACCTGACCAAACTGGTTCAGCGGACCATGGAAATTCACGGAGGTAAAATTGATTTTGTACTGCATTCTATTGGCATGTCGCCCAACGTGCGAAAAAACAAACATTACACAGAAGCGAATTATGAATTTATGGCAAAGACCATGGATATCTCCGCCTTGTCGCTTCATAAGATCATACAAGCACTCTTTCATGCGGATGCAATGAATGAAAATGGGTCAATTCTTGGCCTTACGTATATTGCCGCGCAACGTGCCTTTCCGAATTATAATGATATGGCTGATGCAAAGGCCTTGTTGGAATCCATTACCCGCAGCTGGGGTTATCATTATGGTGTTAAAAAGAAAGTGCGGGTGAATACCATTTCACAATCTCCGACCTATACTACTGCCGGTTCCGGGGTTGCCGGTTTTGATATTTTTTTCAATTACGCCGAAGCAATGTCGCCATTAGGCAATGCAAGCGCTGATGAATGTGCCGACTATTGCGTTACCTTGTTTTCAGACCTTACCAGGAAAGTTACCATGCAGAACCTTTTTCACGACGGCGGCTATTCGTTTACAGGAGTAAGTGAAAAGATGATGGAGTTGTTTGCGAGTAAGAGTTAGGATGCGGTTTTTGAGGTAAGAGGTATGACATACGACGATAGATTTAAGACGTAAGACTTAAGACGTAAGACGTAAGCTCGGGGAGAGGCATCTTAATAATGGAGCAAAGAATTAATATAAAGGACTAGCGGTATTCTTTCGGTTCTTAACTTTCGGCTCTTAACTTTCGGTTCCAATATTACTTCAACAAAAAAAGCCCCCTTCCGGGGGCTTTTTGATTATTTTCATTCTGCTTATTATTATCAGGCATCCATTTTTTCCTCTTTTGGCTGCTTCCTGACTACCGCTTTAAGTTTTTCGGCATCCGTTGGGTCGATATCCACCACAATGGTATCACCTGCTTTTACGGCAGCATTCAACAGTTCTTCCGCAAGCGGATCTTCGAGGTACTTCTGAATGGCACGCTGCAATGGCCGGGCACCATATTTAGAATCATATCCGCGTTCAGCAATGAAGTCTTTCGCAGCAACCGAAATATCCAACGCAAACCCTAGCGAGGTGATGCGCTTGTATACCTCCTTCAGCATGATATCAATGATCTTATGTATCTGTTCTTTACCAAGTGAGTTGAAGATGATAACATCATCAATCCGGTTCAAAAATTCCGGAGAGAACGTACGTTTAAGGGCGCTTTCAATCACAGATTTTGAATGGGTATCGGCAGCTTCTTCGCGGGCTCCGGTTGCGAAGCCTATCCCCTGCCCGAAATCTTTCAGCTGACGTGCCCCGATATTGGAAGTCATGATGATCAGTGAATTTTTGAAATCCACTTTTCGTCCTAATCCATCGGTAAGAATACCATCATCCAGCACCTGCAACAGTATGCTGTATACATCCGGATGCGCCTTTTCAATTTCATCAAGCAGGATAACGCTGTAGGGCTTCCTGCGTACTTTTTCCGTAAGCTGTCCGCCTTCCTCATAACCTACATACCCGGGAGGCGCGCCAATCAGCCTCGACACAGAAAATTTTTCCATGTATTCACTCATGTCAATGCGCACCAAAGAATCTTCGCTGTCGAATAAGTAACGGGCCAATACTTTAGCCAATTCTGTTTTGCCAACACCGGTGGGTCCCAGAAATACAAAGGAGCCGATAGGCTTCCGGGGATCTTTTAACCCGGCACGGTTACGCTGAATGGCTTTTGTAATTTTTTGTATCGCTTCCTCCTGCCCAACTACACTTCCCTGCAACTCTTCCGCCATGTTGAGCAGTTTGGTACTTTCACTCTGGGCGACACGCTTAACGGGGATGCCTGTCATCATGGCCACCACTTCTGCAATGTCCTCTTCGAGCACAGGATACCGCTTTACTTTTGTTTCCTCTTCCCAGGCTGCCTTGGCGGCCTCTAACTCTTCAATAAGGCGCTTTTCAGAATCACGGAGTTTTGCCGCTTCCTCGTACCGCTGACTTTTAACCACACGGTTTTTCTCGCCTTTGATATCTTCAATCTTCTTTTCCAGTTCGATAATGCTGAGCGGTACATGAATATTTTTAAGGTGCACCTTTGCCCCCACCTCGTCCATTACATCAATGGCTTTGTCAGGCAGCAGGCGGTCTGTGATGTACCGGTTGCTCAATTTTACGCAGGCATCAATTGCTTCGGCCGTGTAATTTACATTGTGAAAATCTTCATACTTACTCTTGATGTTATTAAGTATGATCAATGTTTCCTCAGGAGACGGCGGATCAATCAGCACTTTCTGAAAACGGCGATCCAGGGCTCCATCCTTTTCAATATACTGACGGTATTCATCCAAAGTAGAAGCGCCGATGCACTGCAATTCTCCACGGGCTAATGCCGGTTTGAAAATGTTGGAAGCATCAAGCGATCCGGTTGCTCCACCTGCACCTACGATGGTATGAATTTCATCAATAAATAATATGACATCGCGATTCTTTTCCAGTTCATTCATGATCGCCTTCATGCGTTCTTCAAACTGGCCGCGATATTTTGTTCCGGCTACCAATGCAGCAAGGTCGAGCATTACGATACGCTTATCAAACAAAACCCGTGATACCTTGCGCTGATGAATCCGAAGGGCAAGCCCTTCCACAATAGCTGTTTTACCAACACCGGGTTCACCGATCAGGATAGGATTATTCTTTTTTCTGCGGCTGAGAATCTGTGATACCCGCTCAATTTCCACATCGCGGCCCACGATAGGATCGAGTGCCCCTTCTTCCGCCTGACGGGTAATGTCACGTCCGAAATTATCCAGAACCGGGGTTCTTGACTTCACGGCAGGCGCTTTGCGGGAGCCGGAACCCGGGCGCGACTTCTCTTCCTCAAATCCTTCGTCTTCATCAGGCTGATCCTGCGGTGATTCCGATTTCATTTCCTGCTGCAGGAAATCCAGTTCAGCTTTAAAGGCATCATAGTCAATTTCAAAGCGCGCCAACACTTCTGTTACCACGGTATCCTTGTTCTTCAGAATAGAAAGAATCAGGTGCTCGGTGCCAATGGTATCAGATTTTTGAACTTTGGCTTCAAGAATAGTGATCTTTAATACTTTTTCTGCCTGTTTTGTCAGTGGCAGGTTGTTCACATTGACATTATGATGGTGTATGGCCTTCTCGCGGATCGAGTCCTCGATCGCTTTTCTTAGCAGGATAATATCGATATCCATAGATTTCAACACCTTGATTGCAAGGCCTTCTCCATCCCGGATTAGCCCCAGCAGCAGGTGTTCTGTACCTATAAAATCATGTCCGAGCCTCAGGGCTTCTTCCCTGCTATAGGATATTACTTCCTTTACTTTTGGTGAAAACTTTGCTTCCATGTGCAGTGTTTAATCAAAGTATGAGCCAACCATGTAAAACGATCAAAGTGTCAGATTGAACGCTAAACTTAGTAAGAGTTAAAGTTATTTACAAATTTCAACCCTTACCGGAATTTCTTTTCAACAGGGTAGACGAAAAATGTCCGCTTCTATTTTCAATCAATTCTGAAATGTTAAGTTACACAGAATTTTCTTCACCCCTTTATGCTGCTTCTTGTTTAGCCATTATTTTACAATTCTTATTGACGTTCTTAATAATTTTCCCGCCCATGTTTCATTCATTTCGCCAAGATTACCGCCTGCGGCCTGATTAAATTCCGGAAGGCACCTGTATTAAGATGGTATTTTACCTCTGTTACAAAAAACCTGAATGGTAACAACGCACAAACACTATTTGTTTCTCAAAAAATAATTCTGTTAACACCATCATGGTACTAACCAGGCTAAATAACCCCAATCGGCATCCGTTCCCGGTAATACTGCCGGCGAGTGGTAATGACTGAATAGCAGCACACTTTTCAATAATCCACAACTGTTTCCGCTTACATTTTTTTTTGGTTATTTTGCACGCAAATAACCGGGCAGTAATGAAATTCAGTTTAGATAAGCAGGAAAAATTCAGTGTATTCACATTAGAGAATGAGAAGTTGAACTCTCAGATTGCACCTTTATTGAAATCAGAGATGATTTTGCTGAATGCGGAAGGAATCCGGAATATTATTTTTGACATGAGCCGTATAAAGTTTGTGGATTCTTCCGGCTTAAGTTCCATCCTGATATCAAACCGTCTGTGCAAAAGTGCGAACGGCACTTTTGTGCTAACCGGTGTGAACGAACATGTGTTAAGGCTGGTCAAAATTTCAAAGCTGGATGAAGTGCTGCAGATCGTCCCAACTCTTCAGGAAGCAAAAGATCTTGTGATGATGGAAGAAATTGAGCGGGACTTTAATGATGATGACAAATCATGACTTTTGAAGTTACCATTTTAGGTAGCAATTCTGCCCTGCCGGCTCATGGCAGACATCCCACCGCACAGGTACTGAATCATCATGAAAAGCTATTCCTTCTTGACTGCGGAGAAGGCACCCAGATTCAACTTTCAGCCTACCGCATTAAACGTTCAAAGATTAGCGAGGTTTTTATCAGCCATCTGCATGGTGACCATTATTATGGCCTTCCGGGGCTATTAACCTCCTACCATCTGCTAAAACGCAGTGAACCCCTGCATCTGTATTGTCCGAAAGGACTGAAAGATATTATTGATCTTAATTTCCGGTATTCAGATACCCGCCTGTCGTATGAGCTGATAGTGCATGAAATAGATTGCAGCCAGGTACAACAAATTTATGAAAACAATCATGTAACGGTGACGACCATCCCGATGAAACACCGGATTGCCTGTTGCGGTTTTTTGTTCCGGGAAAAGGAGCGGGAACGGGTTATTCTACCGGAGCAACTTGCCAGGTTTAACGTTCCCCTTTCAGTCATTGGAACATTGAAATTCGGAAATGATATTACAGTGGATGGAGTTACCATTGCGAACAGGGAGCTAACGCAGGATCCGCCTCCGCCAAGGGCATATGCATTCTGCTCTGATACGATACATTCCCCCGGTCTTATCGAAAATGTAAAAGCTGTAAACCTGCTGTATCATGAAGCTACGTTTATGGAGGAATCTGCAGAACGCGCTTCCCTAACCTATCACAGCACCGCCAGGCAGGCGGCAACGATCGCCAAAAAGTCGGGGGTGAAAAAACTGCTCATCGGGCACTTCTCTGCAAAATATGATAACCTGCAACTGTTGTTAGAGGAAGCGAAGGCTGTTTTTCCGGCAACGGAAATTGCTGTGGAAGGACAAACGTTCAAAGTTGAAAACTAGCAACTGTATTCAGTCTTTAACGATCAGTTGAAAGTGTCCCATCCTTCCTTGCAGGCATCCGGGAATTAATAAAGTGACATCAATATATACTACTTCCAGGTTACGCAATATGCAGAGTGATTCCGGTATCTCTGTCATAGGCCCGCATCCGGCAAGATCCAGTTCGACAAGAGTAGTCAGGTTACCTAAACTTACCGGCAGGGACTCCAGTGCATTCTTCCCAATGTACAGGTAACGTATATTGGGAAGGTTTCCTGCTTCGGCAGGTATTGACAGGAGGCGGTTTTCGCCCAGATACAAAATTTCAAGAGCGGATAATCTGCCAATGGAAGCCGGCAGTTGCTGGAGGAAATTATTATTGAGTTTCAATTCGTAGAGGTTGCCAAGGTTTCCAATCTCTTCCGGCAGCGATTCCAGCTGATTATATGCAAATGACAGACGCCTGAGTTTTTGCAATTGTCCAATCCCGGGCGGTACTTTCTGCAACCTGCTGCTGGTAACCGAGAGGTACTCCAGTTCTTTCAGCATGCTGATTTCCTCAGGTAACGAATCGATGCGGGATCTGAAGATGATCAGTTCTTTCAGGTTTTGCAATTTCACTATTTCGGGAGGAAGGGTTCCAAGCTTTTTATTGGAAAGTTTCAGACGCTGTACGGCTGCTGGATTTTCCAATGCTTTGTCAAGGCTGTTATAGGTGCGGTAAGTGCTGCAACTGTATAAAAGTATGCAGGCTGCGAAACAGCATATTCCAAGCAGGCGGTTGACAGGAACAACGCCTCTTCGGCCGACCTGGTCTGATTTAATACACAGCGCCCTTTTTCCCATAGGCAAAAATTACATCCGTTACCAGATATTCAGTGCGGTAAAAAACACGATCTGCAAGATAAATAATGGTATGGCAATAACATTCTCCGCTGCCGGTTTCAGCTTATTAAAAAACATTTGCATGGCAAATGAAATATAAAACCACGCAACAAAATTCTGCAACGGAATGATTCCATCCTGCCAATACCAGAAATCATACGCTACGGCAACAGGCTCAATCAGATAATCCAGTGCTGTCATTAATGCTGCAGCCGTTAACTCTATCCAGGGCCTGCCGATGCCGATTTGCCTCACCGTAAAATGCGTAATGTAAACCAGCATCAGCCAGTTTACTCCAATAATTAAGGGAGTGTGGAAGAGCTTCCATCCCAGGGCTTCACCATAATAATATTCGCCAAAAACAGACCCGGTATTAACACCAACAGCTTCCAGTAAAAAGCCGGAAAGCACAATGGCAAGCATGCATCCTGCAGACTTCAGCGTCCAGTTCCGGTGGAAAAAAAGCAGGATACCCACCGACAACAGGATATTGTAAGGCACGAGTGCCTGAAACAAGCTGACGGTTGCATTATTCAATAAGCCAATGATGCCAACGGCATAAAATACTGACAGCACTGCGATTGCAAAAATCAACTGCTTACTTTTCTTCCCTTCCATTGTAAGTTGCCCGAAAATTTTCCCGTAACAGAACGTGCGGCAATATAAAGCAATACCAACAATTGAAAGCTATGCAGCAGCACATTCCATAAGGGTTGTTGATCTGCCATTGCACTGATCAGTGAGCGCATAAAAATAATTGCAAGAAACATGGCAAGTGCCAGTTGCCAGTATCCGGCATACCACAGCAAGCCATAACTAAAAATTGTCAGGTACAGATAACCAAGCAGGGGTACGATGCTACCTCCAAAACCGGCAAGCAGGTTTTTACTAAACCCTTCGACCGACTCTGCAAAACCGTGGTACATCCTGCAGCGAATGAAGTTATTTTCAAGCAAGGTGGCGCCCTTCAATCCGTCCCGCTTTACCCGCTTCATTATTTCTATATCTTCTGTCACTTTATTGCTAACCTGACGATGCCATTCTGCTGCACGGTACTGGTAAGCATCAAACAGCATAAACTGGCCGTTAGCCGCAGCGAGTGCAGGATTTTTAATCCATTCGACAAAACAAAGCGGCAACATGCTCAACAAAAGATAGTGCATGAGGGGAACCACCAGCCACTCTCCGGCCGTTTTCATTTCCTGCCCGGGAAAGAGAGAGAGTAATGCCAGGTTGTTGGATTTCATCCTGCTGAGCGCGCTGGAAAACAAAGGCCCGCTGATGGTGACATCTGCATCAAGGAATAAGAAATAGTCGCCAGTTGCCTGTGCAGCCAGCTGGTGGCATGCCCAGTTTTTACCCATCCAGCCCGGAGGCAGTTCCAGGCCTTTGATGAGCCTGCAGCGCAACTCAGTGGCGCAAAATTTTTCTACAAGAGCAGCAGTCTGATCGGTAGAGCCATCGTCCAATACGATTATTTCCAATTGCCCGTAATCCTGGTTTGATATATCATGCAGCAGTTTGCCTATATTACCTGCTTCATTACGGGCGGGTATTAATACGGAGAGTTTTTCTTCCTTTCCCAGCCAGCCGAAGGGAAGCTGTGTGGGAGTAATGCTATTAAAAAAAGCAACCGCCAGTCGCAGGGCAAGAAAAATAACGGTTATCGAAATAAGTAAATCCATACAGCTATTGCTTATGCTGTTTGATAACCCACTGCTTACAACCGGCAAAATATTCATTGTATGCCTTTTCCAGCCCGGTTAAACCATCATCGAGGGAGCCCCTGAATTCTTCATAGAACAGGTGAAGAACCGGTTTCCTTTCAGAGAGGTAATCTACGACCGCCACTGTAAATACGATATGAAATTCATTTTTAGCATGCTTCATAATATAAGACAACCCCTTCTCGAAATGAAGCGCAGTAATATGCTGCGATTCGATCTTTCCTTGCGGGAATAACTGGAGCAGGTTGCCGGGTTTTTTCAACAGTTCAATACTGAAATTGAGCGATTCAATGATATCCTTTGAGTTTTTTCTTACTGAAAAAACGCCTCCATAGTTAAAGAACCGGTAGCGCCGCAGCTGCTCTTCCAGCATCATCACATGGTATTTTTTCCTGAAAGCAATCTGGTTCAGGTAGAAGATGAAGAAGGCATCCCACCAGCTGAAGTGATTGGAAAGTACGAGGATAGCCTGCTGAAAGTGATTTGCCTTGCCATGTACCTGCACGCTTTGAAAATCGCGTTTGAGAATAAATGGAATGTACCATTTAAAGAATAAAAGAACCGGGCCTGCATGCTTGGGCTTAATCATCAAAGGCGAAGATCAGAAAATATATGTGGAGATTATAAACAGAATACGGTAATGGTGCCGTGCTATTCATAAGCTATTTGCTCTTGACGGAGGCCCTGCGCCATTGGGCCTGTCGATACCGAAATTTATATTTAACTGAAAAGGTACACCGGAATGCAATCTGAACTAATTTTGAATATATGCACCTGACTTTATTATTGCTGGCTACCTTCTGGCTGCATTCGAACTGCTTTCCCGGGCAGGATACCGATGAAATACGCTGGTCACAAAAAAGCGAACTGGAATACAGTGATTTCAAAGGAAATGTACCAGGCAATTCTCCCTGGGCGGCACTGACAGCAAGTTATATTTACTTTACCTACAGCACGACTAATGGGAAGATCAGCACTTTAAAAGTGTATGCCTCATTTAAAAAAAATGAATCGTGGATTAAAAATGCAAGGGCAGATGTACTGGCACATGAGCAGTTACACTTTGCCATCACAGAATATTATGCAAGGAAACTCTATAATGAAGCACAACAATTAAAAACACAAAGCGGAAATGCCGCGGCCGCCAATGCCCTTTTCAATGCTGTTAATAAGGAATGTGACCAGATGCAGGAATCTTATGATTCAGATACCAACCACGGCGTAAATACGGTAACACAGGAAAAATGGAGAGTACGGGTTGCCACATTAATGAAACAATATGAACCCTATCCTGAAACCATGGAATAAGCCTGCAAAGCCAATATCTGCGTTTTATGCAGACACTGTATATCTATTTTAATGGAGCTTTGACTGAATTCGCATAACAAAATTACAACCGCTGCCATTCTGCGATGCCTGGCAACAATGATTACGCAACAACTGCAAAAAAAGACCTGTTAGGTAAAGATGCCTGTAATACAGGAAATCCGGTGAACAAACATTAGGTGCGTCAGCCCAAAATTTATATTTTAGCCCGATTGTTTAACCAAACCAACCTACCCGTGGCTGATTCCATTTTCGGCGCTCCAAAAATTAGCTTTCAAGATGTGAAGGAAATTGATGCCAGCGCTCCTCAATTGATTATATGGGCAATACCGGTCATGATCTTTTTTACCATTGTAGAATATTTTGTTGCCAAATATCAACATCGGGACGATATTTATAATGATACTGAATTACGAGGTTCCGTTTTAGTAGGGCTCGGCAACTTATTGAGTAACTATCTTACAAAGCTTGTTCTGTTTGTAGTCGTTGTCTTCTTCTATAATCTCGTTCCCTGGAGAATGGAATTCCGGTGGTGGCTGTTTTTCCCCTGTTATATTTTACTGGACCTTTGCAGCTATTGGGCACATCGCATTTCGCATGAGCAACGATTCTGGTGGACAACGCACGTGCCGCATCATAGCGGCAACAATTACAACCTGGCGGTTTCTTTTCGTTTATCCTGGATCCAGGAGTTCAAAATATTATTTTTCATCCCTGTTACGATTGCCGGATTTCATCCGTGGATATTTTTTGTGGTGAACCAGGTTGCTGTGCTTTTTCAATTCTGGGTGCATACCGAGTACATCAGAAAGTTGCCCCGCTGGATTGAGTACATATTTGCAACCCCATCGAATCACCGGGTACATCATGGAACACAGGATAAGTACATTGACAAAAATTATGGAGCTACCTTCATCATTTGGGACCGGATGTTTGGAACCTTTCAACCGGAAGAAGAACGGCCAAAATACGGTTTAACCACACCGGTTCATACCGGCAATCCATTCAAACTGGTATTCCAGGAAGCCATTGACCTTGTTAATGATGTAAGAAAAGCAAAAACATGGAGAGAACGCTTCTGGTATACATTTGGAAGCCCGATTGCCATTGCGAAGTATAAACGGGAAAATAAGCCGGTACCCGAAAAGCAGGAAAAGGCAACTTTTGAATTTCAGGAGAGCAGTTAACAAAGGCTTACGCTGATTTCCATTTCATACGGATTTTGCTTATTTGAAATCGACCTGTACAATATCGCCTATATTCAGATTCAGCAACCCTTTTGCGTTTCCCTTGTTGATGGCAATTTCAAGATACCCGCCTGCATTGAAGAGGCAGAGTTTTTCACTTTCAGGCACATCAAAATAATTTGTACTGATTGTTTCAATATCATCATATCGTTTAAAGTAGATCACAAAAGGCCTGTTTTTCCCGATCCGCTCAAACTCCTCTCTCCTGATGTTGACTATGGCATTCTCAAACCGGTCAAAGTAAATGATGCTTGCACGGATATAGTTAATGCTGCTCATGGATCTTCCAATGGTTGCCTGGCGCAGTGACGCCGTTTTCTTTCCAATGTCAGCAAGCTTTCCTCCTTCACAAATATGTTTTGCTGATCGCACATAAAGGTCCTTAATGGGAAGGGTACTTAACGATTCTTCCGGTGTTGGCCGCAATTCATAAATTTCCAATGGCGGATCTCCATCCCAAAGCAAGCCAAAAATACCATTGTCCGGTCCGATAAAAGTATGGCCGTCCTTTGTTGCTGCCAGATGAGTCATGCCGGATTCACTGTTTAAGTTTACTCCGATAATATGGATGGATCCTGGCGGAAAATGCGGATAGGCATTTTTAAGTACATATGCACCATGCATGATATCAAACGGTTCGATATCGTGAGAAATATCAATAATGCGGGCTTCCGGAATGGCGCTCAGCATTTCCCCCTTCACAACTGCAGCATAATAATCACGCATGCCGAGATCGGTAGTAAGTGTGATAATGGGCATCAGAAAATTATTGTATCAGGTTTTTTACCGATTGTTACAGTACTGCCATTGCATCAAAATGAACTGAATATTGCTGCAAGCATTGATTCACGATGAAAAATAACAGAATTGCAAAGAAACATCATAATCGGCAGGATGAAGAATATACACATTCCGGAGTGTGTACGACAATCCGTTCATCTTGTCATGTATTGGTTCGTGGGTTAAATGGCTAAATGGTTAAATGGCTGCGGTGAAGCCGATCATAAGCTATTCTGTATGTACTACCCTACTCTTATCAACAACAAAAACGCAAAAGCATGTCCGTGAACTATTTGAGTGGTTTATTATGTTTGGAGTCTGACATTAACTTTTCTATAACTTTACCTGGCTAAACCTCATACACTTTGACAGAACTAATCATTCACCTGGATTCAATCGAACCTATTGACTTATTGGGCATCAACAATTCTCGCCTTCAGATATTGAAGAATGCTTTCCCGAGAGTGAAGTTTACTTCGCGCGGCAATAGAATTAAGATTGAAGGAAATACACAGGACCTTGAACAACTGGAAGAGAAAATAAACAGCCTTGTACATTTTATTGAAAAGTACGGCAGGCTCACCGACAAAGCTGCGGAGGACTTGCTGGATGATATTGACCCATTCAACCTGGAAATGCCAAAGGCACATGATGACGCCATTGTCTATGGCCCTAACGGCAACGTGGTTAAAGCACGAACACCTAACCAGAAAAAAATGGTTGAACTATCAGAGCACAACGATATCATTTTTGCAATCGGACCGGCCGGTACCGGTAAGACCTATACAGCGGTTGCCCTGGCAGTGCGCGCACTGAAGAATAAAGAAATCAGGAAAATTATTCTGACCAGGCCGGCAGTGGAAGCAGGAGAAAACCTGGGCTACCTGCCTGGTGATCTGAAAGAAAAAATTGACCCCTACCTGCGTCCGTTGTATGATGCGCTGGATGATATGATTCCCCTGGACAAACTCAATTACTATATGGCTAACAGGGTTATAGAAGTGGCACCCCTTGCATTTATGCGGGGCAGGACATTAGATCATGCATACATTATTTTGGATGAGGCTCAAAATACCACCGACTCACAATTGAAGATGTTTCTAACGAGAATAGGTTCTTCAGCCAAATGTATTGTAACAGGTGATATTACGCAGATAGATTTACCGAGGTCGCAACGGAGCGGACTATTCCGGGCACTTGACATTCTCTCCGGCATTAAAGGAATAGGCACTGTTCACCTTACGGAACAGGATGTTGTAAGACATCCGCTGGTTAAAAAAATCATTAATGCCTATGAGGCTTCGGATCCGGGAGATGAATCTGCCGCAAGGCAGCAATTTCCGCCCGTACAGCCACTTAACTGATCGTAGCTGCTCTCTGCAAACTGCAATCAAAAAAAAATCCGCTCCTGTCAGAAGCGGATTTTTGTATTGGAAGAGTTTCAGCAAATGCTATTTGGAAGTCGCTGATTTGGATTTCATTTGATCAGCAGCGGGCAAAACAGATGTTATTTCCAGGTCAGCTGAGTTTGCTGATTCCATTGATGCAGAAGCGGCTATAGCAGCTGATTTAGAGGGCTTCACACAGCATGCGCCTGAGTTTTCATCAGCCTTATTCACCGGAACCTGCATCATGTAATCACTTTGCTCTGTTGTAACAGCGTCTCCTTTATGCAATCCCAATAAACCATTTAATGGAATGGAAGGTGCAATAACCAGGCTTACAATGCTCATTAATTTAATAAGAATATTCATAGAAGGTCCGCTGGTATCTTTAAACGGATCACCCACCGTATCTCCCGTTACCGAAGCCTTATGAGGTTCTGACTTCTTATAAAATACTTCCCCATTAATTTCCACCCCTTTCTCAAAAGATTTTTTGGCATTGTCCCAGGCACCACCGGCATTCGACTGAAACATTCCCATCAGTACGCCTGACACGGTAACCCCGGCAAGTAAGCCTCCTAAAACTTCAGGTCCAAAAAGGAATCCAATAATTACCGGAACAATGAGTGCAATGGCACCGGGCAACATCATCTCACGAAGTGAAGCCTCTGTGGAAATTGCCACACACTTATCATATTCAGGTTTGCCTGTTCCTTCCATGATGCCGGGAATTTCGCGAAACTGGCGGCGCACTTCCTGCACCATGCTCATCGCGGCCCGCCCTACTGCCGCAATAGCCAATGATGAAAAAAGAAATGGAATCATGCCCCCGATAAATAAACCGGCAAGCACATCCGCTTTATAAATATCAATCGAATCAATGCCTGAAATACCTACAAAGGCCGCGAATAAGGCCAATGAGGTTAACGCCGCGGAAGCAATAGCAAATCCTTTGCCGGTAGCTGCGGTAGTATTACCAACGGCATCCAGTATATCTGTTTTCTCCCGGACATCTTTTGGCAATTCACTCATTTCTGCAATACCTCCTGCATTATCCGCTATCGGGCCAAATGCATCAATAGCCAGCTGCATGGTAGTAGTGGCCATCATACCTGCCGCCGCTATAGCAACACCATAGATTCCTGCAAACTGGTAGGCTGCAAAAATCCCTCCTGCAAGTACCACCGTTGGTAACATGGTTGATTCCATTCCAACGGAAAGTCCGCCAATTATATTGGTGGCATGGCCGGTAGAAGACTGTTTGATTATCATTTTTACAGGCCGCTTACCCATGGAAGTATAATACTCCGTAATCATGCTCATAAAGGTTCCTACAACCAGTCCGACAACGATAGCGCCAAATACGCCATTACTGGAAAATTCAAATCCACGCAGTGTCAGCGTTTCCGGGAGGATTGCCTTCACGATAAAATAAGAAGCAATCGTGGTAAGTATGATTGCACCCCAGTTGCCATTATTAAGTGCCTTTTGAACGGTAGCAGTACTAAGGGTTGCGCTTTCACTGATACGCACGAAATACATACTGATTATAGAAAAGATGATACCTGCACCTGCAATAATCATTGGCAGCAATATGGGTGCAAGTCCATTGTAGCCATCAACAGATTTTGTTTCTCCTCCAAGGACCATCGTTGCAAGAATAGTGGCCACAAATGAACCGAACAAGTCAGCCCCCATGCCGGCAACATCGCCCACATTATCTCCAACATTATCAGCAATAGTAGCAGGATTGCGGGGATCATCTTCCGGAATACCGGCTTCCACTTTTCCTACCAGGTCGGCACCAACGTCGGCAGCTTTTGTATAGATACCTCCACCCACGCGTGCAAAGAGTGCGATACTTTCTGCCCCCAATGAAAACCCGGTAAGTACTTCCAATGCAGTAACCAGGTGGGCATTGCTGCTCGGGTCAACGTACATTGTATAGAATACCACAAAGAGAGAGCTCAATCCCAACACCGCAAGACCGGTAACACCCAGGCCCATTACAGACCCCCCCGTAAAGGATACTGCCAGTGCTTTTGAAAGAGAAGTGCGTGCAGCATGTGCAGTACGTGTGTTGGCTTTTGTGGCAATGCGCATACCGATGTAACCGGCAGTTGCGGAAAAAACCGCTCCTGTAATAAATGCGCCGGCTATCAGCCAACTTGACTCCGGGTTAGAATATCCCAATACAGCAAGCAGCACCGACGCAATCGCTACAAAAATTGCCAGGATACGCCATTCTGCTCTTAAAAAAGCCATCGCTCCTTCTGCTATGTGCTTGGCAATTTCTTTCATCCTGTCGTTGCCGGCATCCTGTCTTTCTACCCACGAGGCTTTGATAGCTGTAAAGATTAATGCAACAACACCAAACAGTGGTACTATGTAAAACAAAGTGTTCATAAGGGGATTAAATTTTAGCCCGCAAAAATAGTCGGGAAAGCATGAAAAAGGGAACTTTTTGCCGGATATTTTACCTGCCAGCCTTTAACATGCGTTGTTTGCCCTGCAAATCGTTGTTTACCCTGATGCTGTAAAATCCGTATCTATTCATCAGTGCCGCCACGTCGGAAGCAAAATCCGGATGCAACTCAAGGTAAACAGCTCCACCCGGAGAAAGCCATTGACTGGCAAGCCTGGCAATAGCATCATAGTATATAAGGGGCTCATCATCAGGCACAAATAATGCCACAGGTGGCTCAAAGCCAATTACATTCCTATGTATGGATGCCGCTTCGGCTTGGGGGATATATGGCGGATTACTAACAATCACATCTACGGTGTTACTTAAACCGGAATAGACGGCACTTGAAGAAGGAGGAAACGGTTCTGGTTTTTTGTCCAAATGCAGCAAGTCCAACTTTAGAAAATTAACCGCTGCCTGGTGTATTTCTGCATTTTCAAGGGCCACCAAGAGCGCCTGTTCATTCAGATCAACGGCGGTAACCATTGCATGCGGCAGGTTTCTTTTAAGCGCAATGGCAATACATCCGCTACCGGTACCTAAATCCAGAAAAGTACAGGATTGGTTCTGAACGTAGTCCTTAATGATCCAGGCAACCAGCTCTTCCGTTTCAGGCCTCGGTATCAGTACCTGCCTGTTCACTTTGATTTTCAATCCATGGAAATAGGTATATCCTAAAATATACTGTAGCGGTTCACCTTTCAATAATCTCAGTAATATGTAAGCCAGATCGTTAGCCTTCACTTCTGAAATCGTATCCTGCCCACGCAACACCATTTGAATTTTGGATAAGCCAAGCATATCCTCAAAAATCCAGGCTGAAATACTTTCTGCTTCCTGCTGGTCATACAAAGAGGTAAGTTCTTTAATATAATAATCGTAAACGTTGCGATAAGTCATGTAGCTAAGGTAATTTTTTTGAGGGTTTTTGAAGGAGAACCGCAGTATGATCATGCAGAAGAGACCAGATTAGTACTTTCATTCATAGCCTTAAACTGGTTTCTCTAAATGCAACAGGTGTATGACAATAGGAACAATAGTAAATGGTTGAATTGTTGGGGTGAAGCCGATCACTTGCTATTTTGTATTCCCTACGCTACGTTACTCACTTAATAAATTATCCCAATAATCTATATAAGCAATTTGTCGTACTTCCGCAGCATTATTAATCGTGAGGTTTTGGAGCAATTCCATTAGGTTTGCCGGATGCAGTCGGATGATACACTTTTTATGCGACGTTGCCTGGATCTTGCGCTAAACGGAAGTGGTACCGTAGCACCTAATCCCATGGTGGGTTGTGTGATTGTTTATGAAGGCAGCATAATCGGCGAAGGATTTCATCAGTTGTTTGGCGGGCCTCATGCCGAAGTACATGCCATTCAATCGGTAGTTGCCGGCAATATTGACTTATTGCAAAAGGCTACCCTATATGTAAATCTTGAACCATGTTCGCATACCGGTAAGACCCCACCTTGTTCCCGGCTCATCCTTGATCACAAGATTCCTAACATGGTTATAGGGATGACAGACCCCAACCCGTTGGTGGCCGGCGAGGGTATAAAACAATTGGAGGAGGCAGGATGCAACATAAAGCTGGGCATCATGGAAAAAGAATGCAGAGAACTCAACCGCAGGTTCATCACCTATATTGAAAAGAAACGCCCTTATGTAATTTTGAAATGGGCACAAACGATCGATGGCAAAATTGGGCTGAAAGATCAAACGGTGCAGATCAGTAACGATTACACTAAAACACTTACGCATAGATGGCGCAGTGAAGAAGCCGGAATTATGGCCGGCACCAATACCGTTCAGGCAGACAACCCCAGGCTCGACGCAAGGTTATGGAATCAGCATCACCCGGTTCGTATTGTAATTGATCAGCATCAGCGCCTCTCTCCTGCCCTTCATGTTTTTGACCAGCGCATTTCAACCATCCTTATTACCGGACAACCCAAAGCATCTGTTGCCGGCATTGAATATGTTTCCATAGATTTTGCTGCTGATGTACCCGGCCAGGTGCTGCAAAAACTCTATGAACGCCAGTTGCAATCGGTACTTATAGAAGGCGGGGCGCAACTGCTTCAATCTTTTATTGACCAGGGTTACTGGGATGAAGCGCGTGTGTTTGTCAGTCCAAAAACATTAACGCATGGCATTAATGCCCCTCAGATTACAGAAGATCCCACTTCCATTTCGAAAATAGATGATAATGCATTACATATTTACCGTCGCTCTTCATGATTTTCCTGCTGCTGAGTATTGGCTGTTCAACTTATTTAGTCGTAGTACTGAAGTACTTTAAACTTCATCATATTAATGCAAGGCAGGCTATTGTTGTAAACTACGTCACCTGTGTGGTTACCGGCATACTTGTCGGCGGTGATGTTCCGGATATGGGGGTGTTACATCAAGACTGGTTTCCCCTTACGGTATTTCTCGGTTGTTCCTTTTTCTTTATTTTCAATCTTATGGCTTTTGTTTCCGCCAATATCAGTGTTACCGTCACGTCAGTATCCGGTAAGATATCCATGGTTATTCCGGTTGTAATGGCTGTTTTGCTGTACAACCAGGAAATGACCTTTATTAAAATTTCGGCAATGATTCTGGCCTTGTTAGCCGTTTACCTTACTGCCAAAGTTCCGGAAGAAAATAAGCAGGCACTGCATGCAAAGGGAATGTTGCTTGCCTTTTTAATTTTTATCGGAAGCGGCATCAACGATGCGGTGATCAACTATGCATTATACTATTTTTTGCAGCCGGAAGAATTTGCAATCTTCAATATTTCCATTTTTGCAATAGCGGCTATTACCGGAATAGCTGCTGAGGTCTGTTCCTTCTTGTTTACAAAAAAACAGGTTTCATTAAAATCCATAGCAGGCGGAATCCTGCTCGGTATTCCCAATTACTTTTCCATGTTGTTTCTGTTGAAGGCCCTGGCAATCCCGGGATGGGAAAGCTCCGTCATTTTCCCGATAAACAATATGGGTATCGTGGTACTGTCGGCGGTTTGCGGACTGCTGTTATTCCGTGAAAGATTTTCAAAAACCAATGTGGCCGGTATCCTCCTTGCACTCGTTGCTATTTCACTCATGATTGGGGAAGAGACTTAGTATCCGGTTTGCTATCATTTTTTAAAAGTCAAATATCATCCTGCGAAGTTTGCATCCCCTTCAGTACCGGAGCGCTTATGCATGGCTTTTAATGCATGGCTTTTACAAGAAACAGAAAAGTATCAGTCCCGGTTATCCTGTGAGGCTCTTTTTATTCAACCTGAATATTTTCTTCCAGGAGCCTGTAAATTTCATTTGGTGTGATTGCAGTAATCTTAAATTTTTTATGAGCATGCGTGTGTCCTCCGATTAGTTCAATGGCTGACTTTGGAATTTTCAATACCTGTGAAAGGAACCTGATCACCTCTTCATTCGCTTTTCCATCTACCGGAGGTGCCTTAACTTTCATTACCCATTGACCTGCCGGATCTTTCTGCAGCAAGTTAACTTTACTGTTAGGTTTGATTTTAATCTGAAGGTACATTTGAGTGTGTTGCCGGTAAATTTATAACCATTCCAAAAAAGAAATTTTGCCATGCCCGTCAGAACGGGTAACTGATTCCAAAATTAAGCAGTACGTTCGTGCGTCCAAGATCATTGGAACCAAACGGATCAAACTGCCATCCGTTGTTTTCTGTTACATACGGTATCCGCAAAGGGGTGGCAAAGTCAAAACGAATGATCAGGTAGGTGAGGTCAAGCCGAAGCCCGACACCCGCATCCACAGCAAACTGCTTATAGAACTGGTTGAACCGGAAAACACCTTCTTCGCCATAAAGCTTCGTGCTCTGCATCCATATATTGCCGGCTTCTCCAAACAATGCGCCCTTCAGGTAACCCACTATGGGGAATCGGTATTCCAGGGTAAATGCAAGTTTTATATCACCTAACTGATTGTAGAAGCCCACACTATCCAGGTCTTCATCATGATAGATACCCGGACCGACGGAACGAGATCGAAAGCCCCTGAGATCATTTACACCACCGGCAGAAAATCCTTTATAATAAGGCATTACATCCCCATTTCCATAGGGCAGCCCAATGCCGGAAAAGAGGCGGGAAGCAAGTTTGGACTGTTTACCCAATGCAAGGTAGTACCGGAAATCCAAGGATAGCCATCCATACTGAGAATAGGGATTCGAAAAAAGTTCAAACGGATTCTCCGGAGTGCCTTTTTCGGCCTGGAATAAACTCTGCAATGCATATACCGTATTTCCGGAAAATTCAATTGCCCCTTTAAAGTAGACTGGATTCCTGCTGGTGCCGGTAACCTGGTTACTGAATGTATAGGAGTAGCCAATGCCCAGCACAAACTGCCTGTCAAAACTTTCCTGCAATGCCTGGTTCTCATTCAGTATCGAATCATAGGCCGCTGTAGTTTGCGTGGTATTTACAAAATTGATGATGACGGGGGTAAGTGTATGCTCTTTAGTAATTGATTCTTTCCAGTTATATCCAAACGTGAGTTCGAATGAATTAAGCAGGTAGTACCCTTCCCTGTTTTCTATCGTGTAGCCGGCTTCGATTTTTGTTTTTGGAATAAAAACACTGTAGGTCCGAGGCATGTGAAAAGGCACCAAAAATTTGGGGAAAATCAGCTGAGGAGTAATACCAAACTCAAAAGCCTGCAACGGAGGCAGGTCGCGTGAGATCTGCACTTCATAATTTCCGTTAAAATTAAAGACCAGCAACTCAGCTCCTTTAAACAGATTCCTGTTACGGTTACTGATTGTCAGTCCGGGGCCTGCAAAACCATTGTCCTTTACAATACCCTGAACCTCTCCCCTCAGTGAGTATTTAGGTATGGTGGTGAGATAGATATTACCATTAAGCCAACCGGGGCGCGTGGTGTCTTGTTCGAATTTGATATTGGCATACTTGAATACACCTAAGCCCAACATTCTCCTGATAGTGATGGTATAGTCACGCGAATCGTACACCTCTCCTTTTTCAAAATAGATATTATCCACAATAACTTCAGGTCGAAACTGGTGCTTTGATGAGATGTAATAGATGCTATCTACCATCACCGTGTCTGTATCCATTTTGTCAGCGGCTTTTGCCTTCAGTGTATAATCCGGAAAAACTGATAGGTCGCCTACTCTGTAATAGTCAATCGCTTCCGGGGGCAGGTTTTTCTTTAAGTCCACATACATGTTGCACTTGTGATCGCCGATGGTGGTGTCTACCCGCACAATTATAAAATCCGGGATAAAGTAGTAGTACCCTTCCCGTCCCAGCAGATCATCAATACGATTACGCTCATCACTGATTGTTTGCAAATTGTATTGATCTCCCCGTTTGAGGAGGCTGCTGTCTTTTGACTCATCCATCTTTTTTGTAAGCCTGTCCGTTACCGCGGGAAAAAAAACCGAGTCAATCATATAAGCTTTGGCAACCTTTGCATGATAAACAACGGTAGCCTTCCTGTTTTTAATGATGATCGTATCCGTTACATTACTTCTGAAATGCCCGTACGTAGTAAGCCGGTTTTCCATAAGCAGGCTGATGCGACGGGTATCCAACTCACTTAATACGACAGGAGGCTCTCCCAGTTTATATTTCCACCAATATTTCAGCCCTCTCTCTTTCTTCGGTTCCTTTGCGCTGTTGTATATGGCCAGTTTCAGCCTGCCGCCCAGAGTTTTTTTATTAGGCATTGGAACCATAACCGATTCCATGGATGAAAGCGCCTCTTTCGCAATAATCTTTTTAGAGGAATCGTCCAGCACTATGCTTCCTTTTACATACAAAGATTCTCCTTCAGCCAGGTGCCTGGTGTTGCTGCAAGACATGCAACACAGCAGCGCGAATAGCATACAGCATACAGCATTCAACCTGCTGTAGCAGCCAGTACTATTTTTATTTGCCCTACCCATTTTCAAAACTCAGTATATAAACATCTTAAATCTTAAGCTTACTCATCTGTTTTCTCCTGCCGGCTCTCTTTGCGCTTCTTCCGTTCCACTGCAGCCTCTTTTCTTGAAGAGAATACCTGCCGCAAAGAATTGTAATCACGGTTATAGATCCATGACAAGGATGTTTCTATCGCCTGGCCTTCAAAAGCGCCTTCATAGGTGCCCTTCCTTGCAAGATTCAGCCTGGTTCGGCCATCTGCTTTGAGTAAGTATTCCAACGAAAAGTCTCCACTGATATCGCTGGGTTTCGCGGAAAACGT
This sequence comes from uncultured Bifidobacteriaceae bacterium, assembly GCA_964524035.1. Taxonomy (GTDB): domain Bacteria; phylum Bacteroidota; class Bacteroidia; order Chitinophagales; family UBA10324; genus JACCZZ01. The sequence continues at coordinate 6,577 of CAZGBP010000016.1, read as the reverse complement.
TTCGCTTCCGCCTATATCAAAGTTGGTACCTACATAGATTTGCAACCGGTCGTTAAAAAGCTGTTCGCGCACACCCACATTCATTTGTGTTTTTTCTTGCTCTACCCCTGATGAATAATCCGTCACTGACTTAAGGTCGAAGCTGAGGTCTACTCCTTTAATATACTGCCCGGAAAGCCTGTTAAGCTGGCTCGACATCAGGCTGCTTACACTGTTTCGCGCCAGGTCGTTGATATACTCACTGGCCCCGGTTCCTGCCGTCGGGTCTTCTGCAACAAAAGTTCCGAGTACCATCAGTGAAAAAACCTGCTTATTCATTTCCCCTTCCATTTTCTGCAATTCCAGCAACTTAGCATCAACAAGGCCATCCAATGCACCGGCATCCTTTGGGTCGAGCTGAATATCGAAAGAGATTTCCGGCGATAGCAATTTATCCTGCATGATCAGGAATACATCAAAGTCAAGCTGATTCTTGTATTGAGCCTGTTGCTCTTCTGACGAGCCTGCAACCTGTGCCCCGATAAGCGGATAAGGTGATGTGCGGACATCCATATGGCCCTTGATATCAATATTGGCGTCGTACAAATCGCCGGTCCAGTTGATGTAGCTGCCTTTATCCAGCACAAAATGTTTTTTCACCAGTTCATACAGTGTGAGGCTGTAATTTCCCTGCGATATTTCATATCGGCCGCTAAGCGACATCCGGCCTGATGGATTAATTTCAAAATTGAAAGAGCCATTGCCATTGACGGTGAGTTTATCTCCGGCAACAGGGTCTACGATAATATTAAACTGACTTTTATCATCCACCTCGGCAATTACCGTAACGCTGTATCCGGATAACGGGGAGACCGATTCCTTCTCTTCCTGCATCAGCAAACTCAGGCGCTGATCCATATCGACAAACTCCACCATACCCTCTTCAGAATTAAAGGCAGTGTCGAATCGCTGATAGATGTAGTTAAAATTACTGCCGTCACGCAGTTTAAGCGCGATGTCAATCTCCGGTTGTTTTATGCTGCCGCGCAGGCTGGCAAGAAAATCAAGCCTGATCAATCCGAAGTATTCAGACTTTACGTCTTTGGTCGAGTTCATGGCAACAAAATCAGTGGCTTTGGCATTGAGGGCAAACTGGTAGTCGGTGTAGTTGACAGTATATAAGTTTCCATTCAGAAACGCTTTATTGCCCGTTGGGTCAATAACGGAGAATGCATTGAACTGAATACCGGAATCATCGAGTGTTACCGGTTCGGGGCCCAGCATCAATTCCGAATTCGTATAAGAAACAATAAAACGTGCGCTGTCGAAACGGATGCTTCCATTAATGGATGGCGCGTCTGTGGTGCCCCTGATACGGAGTTGTCCGTTCATAGTACCGTTCAGGTTGCGTAAGTAAGGCTCTGCAAAGGGCTCAAGTAATGAAAAATCAGCGCTGTCAATGTCTGCATCAAAGTGAAGTTCTTTGTTATCACCTTCCACTTTATAAAACCCATCTATGGCGATACTGTTGCCGGCGCCCAATAAGCCAAGCTGAATATCATATAAACCACGTTCCTCATTCACTGCATCGAGATTCAGGTTGCCATATTTCCTTCCCAAGACCGAAAGTCCCTGTACATCAAGGTCGGCGCTGAAATTGAACGCTTTCATATCCTTCAGCAAAAAATTTCCATTCACCAATCCGGACAATAACTGTTCTGAAGAATCGGCAATACCGGACAGCATGCCCAGGTCAAAACTATTGAATGAAAAATCCAGGGGTGCACCCGCAACATCACCTACGCTTTGAACTTTAAGGTAACTGCTGTCGTGGTAAATTTTCATAGCATGAGCAAACACCCCATCGGTACCATATTGAAAATAATTATCCGGTTCGGCTGACCAGCGTACATTATTGAAGATGAGTTGATCCGGCCAAATATGTAACCGGTGATTCCCACCTCTTGTTGAAAGGGATCCGCCCAATAGCAGTGCGGTATCCTTTTCGGTTGGTGCAACAGTTAAAAATGCCGTGATGGAATCGTGTTGCAGATAACCCTGTAAGGAGATGCCTTCCAGAAGCAGCGTATCCCTTTGCAACCGGTTTGCCGTGATACTGTAGTTTAGCTTTTGCGGATCGGAAGAAACAGCCAGGACCAATGAGTCGGCCGTGATACCGGAATAGCTGGCATCTAAACGTGATGAGACTACGTCCAGTTTTTTTGTTTTGCTGTCAAACGAACCGGTGATAACCACAGGGCTTATATCCTGAAGTCCACTGACAAAAAATGGCAACACATCCAGGTTATCATGTATGCTGATTTCAAAATCAAACTGCTGATTGCCCAGCGTATCTGCTTCCCGGTAGGCCTGGCTGTTGAAATAGTAATTGATATGATTCAGCAACATGGGAATACCCACCGTTGCACTGGCGGTGCCCACGTAACTTGCATCAGCAACCGGTGAACGGTACTTCCAGTCGTACTTTCCTTCAACGGAAGTGGCCTGCAGGATTACGGAATCAAGCGTCATCAGTCGTTCTCCTGCAGCAACCGTGGTATTGGTCATGGCTATTTTCCCATTCATATTATTGAGATCGCTTCCGGTAAAGTTGCCGGCGATAGTGGCTGAAAGCTTCAGATCCTTGTCGTAGAGGTTCAACTCCTGAAGATCGAGGTAGGTAATATCGAGCATGAAGTTGTGAACAGGATGTTCTCTATCCAACCCTGCTTTTCCGTTAAAGGTGAATGCGATAGCTTCATCTTCCATTTTGATCTCGCCAAGAAATGCCTGGTTGGCGATGGTGCCATTTATGTGGGCATCGCGGTACTCATAACCCATTAACTCCAGGCTTTTAATCTCTGCAGTGATTGCGGTGTTCATGCCGTCCAACTCCAATCCTTCACCAATTGTGGAAACACTCATGTTGATAAAACCAATCTGCTCTTCCTGTTTCAGCATTTTGCCCAGGTTAAAATTCTCCAGGTCAATCTGCGCATTGTAATTTGGCAGGCTGTCGCCGGCAGCCTGCTGCATACCGGCTACAACCACTGCATTGCCAAATGAACTCCGGAATACTGCGGCGGTCTTAAAATTGTCCATGGTGCCGGTGAAGTTGCCGGAGAGCATAAAGGTTTCCGGAAATTGTATTGACGATGGCAACAGACTATCAGGCAGCAGTGACTGCATTTCCGTATCGGTAGATGCAAACTTTGACAGGCTAACATCAAAGGCCAGTTTATCGACATCCGGTAATCCTTTGATGCGACCGGTGGCCAGCAATTCCGTTGCTCCTGTTTTTACGCTCAATCCGTTAAACAAGAGGTTACTGAGCGTGCCGGAAAAAGTACCATCTACGGTCAGCCTGCGATCCAGAGATGATTTCACGTACTCTATATCAGCCAGTGGCGGATAGAAATAAAGTATATCACTGATGGCGAGCGTCGCATTCTTCATGGTTCCATAGATGCCCATCTTTCCAATATCCGCAGTAAGATCTTCCAGTGAGGTGTAGGTAATACCTGCGCCGGTGCGTATGGTACTCTTGCCGGTGATCAGCAGGCAGCTATCGAATCCAACTCCCTCATCAGACATATGGAATTTTCCATAGGCCTCCTGCACAATAAAACCACATTTTTCAGCGGCCTTCAGCTGATGTATATCGGCTTTAATGTTTATTCCCTGGTAAAAGATATTACTAACATCCGCAGTAATGTTCTTTACCTCAAGGTGGTTATAGTCCATACCTCTTGCGACAGGTGCGGCCGACCTGTTGTCGTAACGGAATTCAAAACCATCCAGAGATGCCGCATCACATCGCACCATCACTCCTCCATCAGCCGTATCAGGCATTGCTGCTGTTTCTACATCCGCTTCAGGCAAATCACCAAGTGCTACCGTGAAAGAGGACTGCGCTACCTGCACTTTCCTGAAATCAAATACCAGATTGGCCAGGTCGATGGTATCAGGATCCGCTTCCAGCCTGGTTATTTTCGAGGCAAGGGTGATTTGCGTTGCCGTATCAGAATAAAACAGATCCAGCTCTGCTAATTGAATATGATTCGCTGAGAGTTGCCATGCTAAGGGTGATGACGCCGTGGTATCGCTTAAACCTGCCTTACTTTTCTTATAGTGAATTCTTGAATCGCTCCAGGTAAGCTGGTCCACGGAGATGATCTCCTTAGCCAGGTTGAATTCATTGAAGCTGACAGCTAATGTTCCTAAATTCCCTTCTGCTTCTATCCCGCTGACTTCATCTGACAAGTTGACCCTGATCTGCTCGAGTTTCACCCTTCCGAGAACAAGATTAAATGGCGTGGGGTCCGATGGTGCTATTTCCTTTTCTTTATCCTTTGTGGTAAATGCGTTAACGATAAAGTCAAAATTAAAACTGCTGTCGGCTGTTGTCCTGTAAAGATGGGCGGTGACCCCTTTTAATTCAAGCGAGTTGATTATTGCTTCGTTGCTCAGGAGCGCGCGCATGCTGACATCAACCGTGAGTTCGTGAACCTGTAAAAGTGTATCCCCCTTCAGATCCGCGACGAAGAAGTTTTTCAGGTAAAGCGATTTAGGAAAAGAAATGTTAACCTCTTCCAGTGTAACGGTGGCATTTATTCTTTTTGAAAGCCAGGACGTTGCTTTATCGACCACGATATTCTGAAACCAGCAGGTCTGCAATAATAGCACCAGTGTAATCAAAAGCACAGCCAGTCCGGCCATACAGGCCAGCAGTATCTTTATCGGAATACGCAAATATGTTGGAAGCCTTTTAATAAATCTCAGATTGAATAACAGGAAGATTGTGCAATACCTTCCCGCCCTAAATTTAGCTGTTCAAAATGAATCGAGATCTGTTGAAGCGAAAGTTGCTCACACCTGCCGGAAAAAACGTCCTAAGGAGATCAACTGAATACCCATTTTCCTAAACAAGACCTCTTATGGCAATAATGATACCGTTATCGGGAGGGGCTGTTAAGCGTAGCGGCTGTCACTATTTTCTTCTTATCAAAGATGGCTTCAGCGAGCCAGAAGAAATCATTTGTAAACAGGGCAACATTCTTCTCAAAAGAAGCATCCAGCAACACGCCATCCTTATCAAAACGCTGATGGATATCAGGAACAAGCAACATCTGCGGCACCGGGTAACCATAGATTGCAAGAATCAGTTGCTGAAGCTGTAATCCTGCCCTTATACCACCCATGCCACCGGTGGAAACAGCCGTGACACCAATAGGTTTCCTCCTGAATACCTTTAAACCAAAATAATCAATCATATTCTTCAGGGCCAGGGAATAACTTCCGTTGTATTCCGGGGTTATGAAGATCATGGCATCCGCTGCCTGCAGCTTGTTGTGCAGGTCTACACACATTGACGGAGGCGACGGCTCTTTATCAAATACCTCTTTCCAGATAGGATAATCGTAGTCGGCCAGGTCTACGACCTCTACGGACACCCGGTAGTGTTGCTCAAAATGCCTCAACAGATTTAAGGCAACTTTTTTTGTGGATGCATTTTCGCGGATGCTGCCGGAGATAATAATTATATTCATTTGCTTGTCGTCCCTTTCTTGCTATTTAATTTGATTCTGCCGCCTTATTCATTTCGATGCATTTCTTTCCATGCATCCAAATTATGGTTCCGGTTTTTCATCTGTGTTTCCCGCTTCCGGGATATTCATTACAAAGGTCAATGCACCGGAAGGGCATTTTTTAACCTGCTCAATAATCTGCAGTGAAGAAGCGCCTTGCGCATTAATCCAAGGCCGTACACGCGGGTCAAAAACTTCGGGCAGTCCTTTGAAGCAAATGGCGGAATGAATGCACACATCCGGTTTCCAGATAATGGTGACTTCTCCGTTGGAGTACTTCCTGGTAATTTTCCGTTCCATTAGCGCCGATTTGAAATTAAAGTTACAAAAACCAATGTAGCGTTAATTTGTTCATATGCAAACGGCATGTTCCTGCCGTCCCAAAAAATAATCGCGCCTCCTTTGTTACTTTTTGTGAAAGAGCCGTTCTGATTAAAACTGCTTCATGAAAAGAGTCACTTCAGTCACGCTTTCCCTGCTTGTATTATGCTTTAATGGTTTTTCGCAAAGCATTACACAAACGATCCGCGGAAGCATTGTAGCACAGCATGTGGAAACCCCGCTGACTGATGCCAGTGTAGTCTTATTGAATTCCGTTCCGCTGACCGGAACATACACCGATGAAAATGGCAACTTCAAACTGGAAAAAGTACCCGTAGGATTACATACCCTTCGCATTACCTATTTAGGTTACAAAGAGCTTACCATTCCGAATGTCGTAGTAAACTCCGGGAAAGAAACGGTGCTCACCATTGAAATGGAAGAGCATATTATTGAAGGAGACGAAGTGGTTATCACCGGTGACGGGCAGCGGGAAAAGCCCCTCAATGAAATGTCGACGGTAAGCGCGCGTACTTTTTCTGTGGCAGAAACTCAAAAATACGCTGCAGCAGTGAACGATCCCTCCAGGATGGCCATTTCCTTTGCCGGTGTGGTAAGTGCCGACGATGGCAATAACAGGATTGTAATACGCGGCAATTCACCTAATGGGCTGCTGTGGCGGATGGAAG
>CAZGBP010000015.1:0-49753 GCA_964524035.1 uncultured Bifidobacteriaceae bacterium | reverse complement strand
CGTAAAGTGGTGGATCATGTATCCGTTTATGTAAAACAGGGTGAAATTGTCGGGCTACTCGGACCAAATGGGGCCGGAAAAACAACTACCTTTTACATGACTGTTGGCCTGGTCCGGCCCGATGAAGGAAAAATATTACTTGACCAGCTCGATATTACCCATCAACCCATGTATAAGCGCGCAAAAGAAGGTATTGGCTACCTGCCACAGGAAGCTTCCATCTTTCGCAAATTGACTGTGGAAGACAATGTGGCAGCTGTATTGGAAATGACCAGGCTGACCAAAGCGCAGCAAAAAGAAAAACTGGAGGTATTGCTCGATGAATTCGGATTGAATCATGTGCGTAAGAACCGGGGCGACCTGCTATCCGGCGGTGAACGCCGGCGAACGGAAATTGCCCGTGCCCTGGCTGTTGATCCGAAGTTTATTCTGCTGGATGAACCTTTTGCAGGTATCGACCCAATAGCAGTGGAAGATATTCAGCAGATAGTTGCCAAACTGAAATTTAAGAATATCGGCATCCTCATTACCGATCACAATGTGCAGGAAACTTTGTCAATTACGGACCGTGCCTACCTGCTCTTCGAAGGAAAAATACTGAAGCAGGGCACCGCAGAAGAACTGGCTGCGGATGAACAAGTGCGCAAGGTGTACCTCGGCCGCAATTTTGAACTTCGCAGGAAAAATCCGGTCAGCTGATCCTGAAAATCAAACGACAGGTTGATTTTTTTCCCATCTTTCAGAAATAATTACTGCATTCAATAATACCCATTCACCCTACTGAACATTGTTTGTCTTCTCTCCCATAGTACAGTGGTTTCTGCGACAGCGCATCAGCCAGATTGAGGTTTGGATGGAGTATCCGCTGGATGCACAGCAAAAAGTTTTTCAGCAGCTAATGCTAGCAGGTAAAGATACGGAGTGGGGTAAGAAACATGACTATCACGAAATACGCTATGCGGAAGATTTCCGCAGGCGTGTACCGCTTCAGGATTATGATTCTCTGAAACCATACATACACCGTATGATGGATGGTGAACAAAATATACTTTGGAATACGCCGGTGAAATGGTTCTCCAAATCCTCAGGCACTACTTCTGATAAAAGCAAGTTCATCCCCATGACGGCTGAGTCCATTGAGGACTGTCATTACCATGGTGCCATTGACCTCTTATCTGCTTATTGCAACGCAAATCCCCAAACCAAACTTTTGAGCGGGAAAGGCCTCATAGTCGGTGGCAGCCATCAGATCAATCCTTTGAATAAGAACGCCGCCTATGGCGATCTTTCGGCCGTACTGCTTCAAAACATGTCTTTCTTCGCGCAATGGTACCGCACGCCAGACCTTTCCATTGCACTTATGGATGATTGGGAAAAGAAGCTGGATGCATTGGCTAATTCAACCATTCAGGAAGATGTAACCAATATCTCCGGAGTTCCAACCTGGACCATTTTACTGATTAAGCGGATCTTCGAACTTACCGGCAAAACAAATCTTACAGAGGTATGGCCCAATCTTGAATTATACATTCATGGCGGAGTTAGCTTCAAGCCCTACCGGGAAGAATTTAAAACCATGATCCGTAACAACCAGGTTCATTATTATGAAACCTATAATGCATCTGAGGGTTTCTTTGGATTTCAATTCGGACTTACCGATGATGACTTGCTGCTTCATCTAAGCAACGGCATCTTTTATGAATTTATCCCGGCTTCAGAGTTTGGCAAGGATAGTCCGTCGACCATCTATCTGCATGAAGTGGTAACCGGACAAAACTACGGCCTGGTCGTTTCTACAAATGGAGGCCTTTGGCGATATGTGGTGGGCGATACCATTCGTTTTACCTCTGTCCGCCCTTACAAAATCCAGGTTACCGGCAGGCTTAAGCACTTCATCAACGCCTTCGGGGAAGAAGTCATCGTCGATAATTCAGACCGCTCCATTGCAGAAGCATGCCGTGTTACAGGAGCCGTTGTAAATGATTATACCGTTGCACCCATCTATCTCACCATGAATCAGCGCGGAGGACATGAATGGTTGATAGAGTTTTCAAAACAACCCGACGACCTGGAACTGTTTGCCAGGGTGCTGGATGATACCTTGCGAAGTGTAAATTCAGATTATGACGCCAAACGATCTCATAACCTGGCACTCCAGGCTCCCCTAATCCGTGTCATGAAACCAAATACTTTCTACAACTGGCTTAAATCAAAAGGAAAACTCGGGGGGCAGCACAAAGTACCCCGGCTCAGCAACGAAAGAAGTTATGTGGAAGAAATACTTTCCTCCGGACAGGAACAGGTTGGCTTCTAATAAAGTCTATCGATTACCCGGCGTTACTACTTTTGAAAAAAGTCTTTGTACTTGTCAAGGTTTGCTGTAAACTTCTGACGTTGCTCCTCAGTGAGCATTCCATGTATGCCCGCCTTCAGTTCCTGCTTAACCTCTTTCATCTTCGCTTTTATGTCTCCACCGGCTTCTTTGGCTGCTTTACGTTTTTCCCGGAATTGCTGAAACGCCCCTTTCAGTTTTTCCATTTGGTCAGAACTTAAATTAAGGTCGCCGGTAAGCTGCGACATCAATTGCGCTGCCATACCCTGGCCTTCTTCTTTAGCGCCGCCAAATAATTTGCTGAGTAACCCCATAATTTTTTTTTACGAAGTAATCAATTTAATCCGAGCATTCAAAGCTATTTAAGCAGAAACCCAATGCACCCATAAAAAGCAACACAATTTGGCTAAGGTGTAAAAACATGTAATTGCGTACCAAGCAATTCAGTAGCATACTCGAACAGAGGTGAAGTGGCCGGCCCGTTTAGCACGGTTCCGGAAATGTCGAATCGGCTTCCATGGCAAATACAGGTCATCTGATTCTGAGAAACATTATACTCCACATCACATCCCTGATGGGTACATACTTTGGAGAGTGCATAGTAATTATTGTCAAGCCCTTTGAATACGATGGTGTTGTTTACATATATAAACCCGCCGAGATTAAGCAGGTTGGTATTTGCCGGATCCGTTAAATCGAGATAAAAATCTACGATTGGTACCTGGTCCACTTTTCCACAACCCGACAAAAAATCTGCGATAAAAAAAGCTGCAGCTGAGTATCCCAGTTTCTTCAGAAATTCCTTTCTTTCCATACTTGGCTATACCGGTCTAATTAATTGAAACACCTGCCGTTTGTAATACATCATAGGTACCCACTGCCTTCGAAACCAAACCGATTACCCTGCAATTGCTTGCATTCCATTCATTGGGCAAGGTAATCGTTCTGCTGATTGTCCAGCTGCTGCCGGCCGTCTTTTCCGAATTAATTAATTCACCGCTGTAGCCTGTAAGAAACGTACGTAAAACATTTTCATGTTCATAGTCGTCAATCACCATGGTAGGGCCATCATCCTGTGCTGCCACCATTCCGCTTTCAGTCAACAGAATGGTTGCATTGATAATGTCTGCGATATCCTTCAGGAATTCCACTTCCATTGTTACCGTAAGTTCGCGATTGGTGCTATTATAATCGTAGTCAAGGATCAGCCTGACATTCGAAATGCTGTCCATTTCGTTTCTTACCAGTTGATCCCACAGGTTGCGGTCTACAAGTCGCTGTACATTGCCCGGCGAAATTTCAAATGAACGCCTGTCTATGGCAGCTGATGGCTGAAATGGGAAAGGCCCCAGGTAAGCTGTAATATCATCCGCCGCCTGCGACCTGAAATCCGGATCGGAACTATTAATGGGTTCTGCCAAATCACCACTGTGTATTTCAACTACTTCCAACCTGCCTGGAAATGAATCCAGCAAGGCATCAATAATTTCACGCCCTGCAGGACAATTCACGCATTGAACTGCAGTGAATACTTCCATCAGAACCACCCGTTCGTTTGTGGTATCCGTGCCTCCCGTTCCGCCCCCTCCGGTGTTGATTGGTGGCCCGATCTCAACACAAGAAGTAACACACAGGCAAATAATCAAAACCAACTGTAGAAATACGACTTGCTTCATGCTGACTGATCTGTTCAAAACTAAATTAACAACGATTAATATGTTATGGAAAATGACGGATGGCTGCTTCCGCAACGAAATTAAAATTAGTCTAAAAAGTCGATGTAAGATTAAATTTTAACCCTGAAAAAGCCGGTTCATACCTGCAAACTCCACCTGTACAATTTATTCCGGCTACCTGCCGCACATAAGAAACCGTAAACCGGTTTGCACTTTTTGTGTAAGCGATAAAGAAATTATAATAGTGATTCTTCTCCGTCGCCTTCTCCGGATTTGGGTCCACATTATACATATCTGAAATGGCAAATGACCAGCTCGGTGCAATACTATACTCGGCAAGTACAAAAATCCAGGAGCCATAATCCTCTTTAGTTTGCTGGTACTGTAACTCCAGCCGCAGGGAATTCTTCCTGGTCGGCTTGAACGTCAGTTCCACAAATGGGGTTATGGCAGTTTGATTGGGCAAAGGTTCACTCAGGTAAACCTGCTGATTATAAAAAACGTATTGGACTCCAAACATGTAATTAAACTTTTTATTCTTGGTTACTTCCAACTGTCCATATACCTCCGTCCACAGATGATTACTATTCAGATCCGTTATATAGGAAAAACTGCCTTCCGATGTATATCCTTTGACCGGAGTGTACACAGCATCGAGGCTATAAGCTAATTCTCCAAGATACTGGGTGGCAGGCTGATAGCGCGCGGGTAAACGCAACGAGTTTTGCCTGGCCATCGGCGGTATGTAATCCAGAACGCCATTCAGCAACGTTTCGTTGGGTGATGTCCGCAGCACAAAGTTCTCAGTGCGCTTAAACTGGCCGGTTAAGCCCAGTCCCTTTTGAGAAAAGGCCAGTGAAGTATATATCACACTGCCCGCTTCATCCACCAATTTGCCTTCCGCATTCTTAATGGCTTCATGCGTTTTGCCCGCGGCTTCCAAAAACCAGCTGAACTTTCTATAGCTTAGCGTATAGTATCCCGAAAACGCATATACATTGTATTTAGGAACAAATCGGTCAACAGAATCATAACTATTAATGGTAGCTACCACAAAGTCCATCGAAGCCTGGTCCATGGTACGGTTTAGAAAAGCAGCACCGGGTAATAATTTTAACTCTTCATTCAACTGTATAGTGCCATCAACATTTAATCCTTTTATGGTGGGCTTATAAAAAGAAAATAAATACTTTTCAAGACCGGCAATGCCTTTCAACGTCCAATTGTCATTCAGGGCATATTTAAGATTCAAACCATAGGTTGCATAATCAATGCCGAGTCCCCGGTCTTCATAGGAACGGTAAACAATCCCACTCCCGAACTGATCGTAAAAATGTCCTGCATGCACGGTCAGTTTGCCTATTTGTTTCTCCAGGTAATAATAACCGATTCCAACTCCCGTGTAGGCTTTATTCGGATCCTGCAGGTTTGAATTCAGAAAAGCATCCAAACGAATTCCGGCGGTAAATCCAGAAATACTATAGTTCACATTCAGCCATGACTCAATTCCGGTAAAGTAATTGTCATATAACGGCGTATTGTAAGCCCCTATAGCGGAGTCCCTCTGAAAAATATTGACATTGGTTTGCAGATCTCCTGACAAATTACCCGTTTGCGCGGATGCAAATCCACTGATGAGGAGTATGAGTTGTAAAAGGCGTAATTTTCGAATCATTATTCTGAATCAATAAAAAGGAAAACAAGTTAAATCTAAAACGTGCCAAAACCAATTGCGGAATAATGTAGCTGTAAGATGTGGACTTGCCCGCACAGGATACTGCTTACGGAGCAAAGATAATTTTTTAACGATCTCTGCCTAATCATTTCTTGAATTGCATTTTGAACCAAACAGGTACAGCATTTGATTGGGGTGAATGATAATTTGGGTGTTGAGTAATGGATAGGTCTATCAATATTCAAAATTCACTTGAAATTACATTTCCGGAGTTACATCGGCCTGTTCCTGAACAGTAAAACGTTTTGACGTACGACCTTTGATAAATATTAATTTTCGAATTCATTTTTTGATCATAAATTCGCACTCTTTCTAAATCAGCCTGTTATGTTGAAAAAATTAGGTGTGTTCGCTATTCTTTTTTTATGCAGTTGGAGTATTCAAACTGCATCCGCTCAGGAGAAACGTTTGCCTGAAATCACTCTTTCCGATCTGGAAGGCAGCAAAGTTGATGTAAGCCAACTTTCAAAAGAAGGAAAAATAATTATTCTTAGTTTCTGGGCTACCTGGTGCGTTCCCTGTAAGAAGGAACTCACCAACATCATGGATCTGTATGAAGATTGGCAGAAAGAATACAATGTTGAGTTAATTGCAGTATCCATTGATGATTCCCGAAACCTGACCAAGGTGAAACCCACTGTAGAAGGTTCCGGCTGGCCATACAGGGTGTTGGTTGACCCCAACCAGGATCTGAAGCGTGCACTCAGTTTTCAAAACGTGCCGTATACAGTTGTTACAGACAAGACCGGTAATATCGCATACATCCACAATGGATATGTTGAAGGGGATGAGTTTGAACTGGAAGAAAAACTGAAAGCGCTTGCAGCACAGTAGCATCTGCCGGTGACTCTTGCTGGTAATTACCCTGTGAGCAATCATTCAGCATATTACAAAGGGAATGCAACCTATTCCGGGTGCGCATCTTAGCAATAGCCAATACAATCCCTTGTATCCCTGAAAGCGGATTGGAATAATCTTTTCCGGCCCGCTCAGTTCCAATGTATACACACCTCTCCTGTAATAATCAAAAATCTCAGGGTGAATACCGTTTGTTGCTTTGGGTCAGTAGTAAAAAATAATATCACCATCAGGGAGTGCATGAACCTTGTTAGCATATTCATTATCCATGTCTCCATGATGGTCGATCCATGAAAGTGAACCGAAAGCATCTTTTATAACCAATAAGATATCATTGAATTTAAAATCATCTGATGGATATCCGTAAATAATGCAGCCTCCTTCCGGCATTTGCTGAACCTATTAGCTTGAATCATTTTTAATTATTCCAATAGCCGATTCCCACAGGAGTGAACCATTGGAATCAATTTCCAAAACAACCAATCCGTTATCAGGCGGTGTTAAAAACAATTTCACCAGATGTTTTCAGCTATATAGAAATACTTGCTTATTGATTTTGAGTAATACAGCTTCTGTTTTGCCTGAAATATTTCATTACCCCGCAAGAAAAACCGTCCCATTAAATAATTGAAGCATGCCCTATGACTTTTCAAGCACTTGCGGATACCCATCTGTTTAAAGAAGTATGCCGGCTGGAGAAACGTGCTGTCGGTTAAATTGATGTAAATAATCACGGAAGCCAGTGCGCAAAGTTGCCACCTGTTCAAGCAACTGATGTTTGAAGTGTGGATACTTTTGGGATTAGTTCAAAAAAAAATGCCCCGGTTACGGGGCATTTACTTTTAGTTCTCAGGTGATTATTCTTTGGTAAAGGTCTTGGTAATAGTTTCTTTATTACTGATGTATACCCGGAGGAAATATACACCCTTCTTCATATCAGAAACAGGTATGGATACCGTTTTGCTTCCGGCATATACATTGTAAGATTTCAACTTTTGTCCAACCACGTTATAAACAGCTACGGAACTTACATTCTTAACTGCTTCAAAATTCACATTCAGAATATCTTTTGCCGGTATGGGATATACAGAAACACTTCCGCTAACCGGATCGTTAATGCCTGTCATATCCTGTACTGTAACATTCACGGTGAAAATGGCATGTGTATTTGTACTGTCGTTTACATCATATACCAGTATTTGATAGGTTGCTTCACCGAAAGCATCGTTCGGATTTACTGTCAGCCTTAAAAGGCCGCTGGCTCCTGCACCTAAAACGAATTCCTGGGTTGCAGTACTGGAAGAATAGCAGTTGTTCTTATCACATACTGTTGTAGTCCAGGCAGTGGGTGCACCTTGCACGGTGCGTATCCAGCGAAAAGTACGGGAGGAATTGGTGGTATTGTAAACTGTTGAGTTTGCATCACCATATCCGGAAGCTTCAACTTGCAGATCAATTGTTGCCGGATCTATGTTTACATTCGGGTTCTGCGCTTTAGAACCGATTACCAATGCCAGCAATACCAGGGAAAGAGTAAAGATTTTTTTCATGGCTATTCTTAATTGTACTTTTCAATAGAAAAAATAGTGCCGTAAATATACATTGCAAAGTTGAATTTGTGAAATATTGGGTTAAAATAAACTTCCGCTGGCCTGGTAGCCTGCTTTTTTGACAAAAACATGGCATTTTCAAAGATTTGAGTCTGAAATGCTATGTCTGACAATGGCCATTAATCGTAACTGATGGTTGCTTGTTGAGATCATTATTGTAAAAAGCTAATGATTGCTTACCTTAGCGCTTCTTTTTTAATCAGTTACTTACAAATCTTCACCATGAAAAAATCTACACTCGCTGCCCTGGCAGTCTTGTTGCTGCAATTTGCAGCTCTGAATGCGTGGTCGCAAACCACAATCTACTCCCAAAATTTTGAGGGCACCGGCTTGCCTACCGGATGGTCGCAGGTTTCTGACGCCTCTGACGGAGGTTGGAAATTTGGCACCAACACGCAGTTGCAAAGTTCTTCATTTCCCATTACCGCCCATACAAAAATGGCTGGAACAAACGACGATGCGTGCAATTGCGATAAATCCTATGATTTGCTGATGACACCCGCCATGGATTTCACCGGTCAAACAAATGTCTTCATGAGTTTCGACAACTATTACTACAACCTTACATATGGTGGCGCAACTGAATCTGCTACTATTGTGGTTTCTGTAGATGGAGGCACAAACTGGACGGACATTATCGAACTGGCTCCAAATACCGGCGACTGGGAACCCCGATTTGTTGACCTGTCAGCTTATGCCGGGCAGAGTAATGTGATGGTAGGTTTTCTTTATAACGATGGCGGAGATTGGCTTTACGGTTGGGCCATTGACAACGTTTCGGTATATGCTCCTATCGCTGGGGTTGATGCAGGTGTTACTTCTTTCCAGATAGGAAAACTGGACCCTACTCCTACTTTCGTGGCTTTTTCTAAATACATTAAAGATTTGCCGCTGAGTGTTAAAGCAACCATTGCTAACCTCGGTACTGTTGCTATAACTTCATTCGATGTCAGCTGGACAGATGGAATTACTACCCATAACGAATCTATCAGCGGTATCAACATCGGTACATTTGAAAGCTATTCCTACACTTCGGTTGATCAGTATGTTACTTTATCCGGCAGTGCAGACATTTCGTTAACCATTTCCAACATAAACGGTGGCTCAGCGGAGATTTCCACTACAAACAATGGTGGCGAATTTACGATACAGGGTGTAGTACCAAATCCGGATCGGACTTACCTCGCGGAAGAAGCAACCGGAACCTGGTGCGGTTGGTGCGTAAGAGGGATTGTATTCATGGATTATATGCAGGAAACTTATCCTGATCAATTTATCGGTCTTGCTGTCCATAACAATGATCCTATGGAAGTAGCCGCATATGACAGCTGGGTTGGAGGATTCCCGGGTTTCCAGGGCTATCCAAGTGTAATTATTAACAGGGATTATATTATAGACCCGTCACAATTAGAAAATGATTTCATTGATAAGATTTCCAGTGCACCGGCTGTTAAAGTAACGGTTGATCCCCAGCTAAATACGGCTACCAATGAACTTTCGGTTACTGTAAATGGCCAGTTCCTCCAGGATCTCACCGGCGATTACCGCTTTGTGGTAGTATTGGCTGAAGACAGTGTACACGGCACCTCTGCAACATACAAGCAAACCAATTATTATTCAATTGACGACTACGGATATGTAGGTCCAATGCAGGGCTACGAATTCCTGCCGGGCCAGATCCCTGCATCCCAAATGTATTATGATTTTGTTGGCAGGGCATTGATAAGTGATGTGAAAGGTACTGCCGGCAGCCTCCCAGCCACACTGACCAATGGCAGCAGCTATTCTTACAATTTCAACTATACAGTGCCTTCTTCATTTAATATCAACAGGCTGAGCGTAATTGCTTTCGTGGTAAAGTATTCAACCGGCGACGTGCTGAATGCTGGAAAAAGCCATTTGAAATTTGTGACCGGTATAGAGAATGAGGTGGCCAATGCTTCCCTTTTCCTCTATCCAAACCCAGCCAGTCATAACGCTTACCTGGATCTTAAAATCACCCAACCGGAAGCGGTAAGTATCCAGATGGTCAACTTGCTTGGCCAGACAGTTTATGCTGAAAATCTGGGAACCATTAATGGAAATCATGTGATTCCCGTTGAGGTTACCAATCTGCCTGCAGGCATCTATCAATTGACCGTGCGTGCCGGTGACCAGGTGTTGACCAGAAAACTGGATGTGATTAAGTAAAAAAACCAGCAAACTAAAAAAAGCCGTTCCTGCAAAGGATCGGCTTTTTTTATGTGCATACTTTCTTAAAAACAAAATGAGGATTCTTCTATTTTTGTGCCTTAATGAAAATGCTGCAAGGCTTGCCAGGTGTAGATACTGAAGAATTATATTCTGGTATCGGTTTTTCATTATCCTTTTTTGACAGTTCAATTACTTCACATCTGGAATTAGTAAGGGTTGTGCATCCTGTACAGCAACGGATGCGATACGGATGCGGAAGCAACTGCCTGTATCCTGATTTAAAATTACCGGGTTCATCTACTGTAAATTCAATCGCCATTAATGCCCAGAGATACTAGTATTCAACATGTATTGATCATCGGATCCGGACCTATAATTATTGGCCAGGCCTGCGAATTTGATTACTCCGGATCTCAGGCTTCCCGTTCGTTAAGGGAGGAAAAAATCAGGGTGTCGCTGATTAATTCCAATCCTGCCACGATCATGACGGATCCAGTTACAGCAGACCACATTTATCTTTTACCGCTTGATGTAAATTCCATCATACAGATCATTGAGGAATCGCTGGAGGCAGGCAGAAGGATTGATGCCGTACTTCCTACTATGGGTGGTCAAACCGCATTGAACCTTGCAAAGGAAGCGGATGAACTGGGTATATGGTCGAAATATGAAATTCGGATGATAGGGGTCGATATAAAAGCAATCGACCTTGCAGAAAACCGTGAGGCCTTTCGCAACCTCATGGGAGAAATCGGGGTGAAGGTAGCTCCTTCGAAAGTGGCTAACTCCATGCTTGAAGGCAAAGAAATTGCTCAGGAAATAGGTTTTCCATTGGTAATTCGCCCATCCTATACTCTTGGTGGAACAGGAGGCGGATTCGTACACCGCAAAGAAGAATTTGATGCCGCACTCGACCGGGGTTTAAGAGCCTCTCCAACACATGAAGTACTGGTAGAGAAAGCCGTGCTGGGATGGAAAGAATTTGAACTGGAATTGTTGCGCGATTCCGGCGACAATGTGGTTATTATCTGTACGGTAGAGAATTTCGATCCGATGGGAATTCACACCGGAGATTCGATCACCGTTGCGCCGGCTTTAACCCTGAGCGATACGGGTTATCAACTCATGCGTAATCTGGCCATGCTGATGATGCGTTCACTCGGAAATTTCGCCGGTGGCTGTAATGTTCAGTTTGCTATGAATCCTGACACGGAGGAAGTGATTGCAGTCGAAATTAACCCGCGTGTCTCCCGCTCCTCGGCATTGGCTTCCAAGGCAACCGGATATCCGATTGCAAAAATTGCCGCCAAACTCGCCATTGGATATCACCTGGATGAACTCAGAAATCAAATCACCGGAACCACCTCCGCTTATTTTGAACCGGCACTTGATTATGTGATCGTGAAGATTCCACGGTGGAATTTTGACAAGTTTGCCGGTGCGGATGAAACGCTGGGCCTGCAGATGAAATCTGTAGGAGAAGTAATGGGTATTGGCAGAAGTTTTCTTGAAGCGCTGCAGAAGGCCTGTCAGTCGTTGGAAAATGATGCCATCGGATTGGGTGCAGACGGAAAACACTGGAAGCGGTCTGAAGAAATTCTTGATAAACTGCAACACCCTTCCTGGGACCGGATTTTCAGAATTAAAGATGCTATTTCATTAGGTGTTTCCATCAATACCATCCACAAATGGACCCTCATCGACAAATGGTTCCTGGAGCAAATTCAGGAATTGGTATCGATAGAAAAAGAAGTCAGAAAAGTTACGCTGCAAACAATCACTGCCGAACTGCTGCTTCAATTAAAGCAAATGGGCTATTCAGATCTTCAGATTGCTCATTTACTCGGAAATTGCTCGGAAGAAGATGTATATCAGAAAAGAAAATCATTGGGTATTAACCGCACCTACAAACTGGTGGATACCTGCGCTGCAGAATTTGGCGCAGCTACTCCCTACTATTACTCCACCTTCGATACTGAAAATGAATCTTTGGTGTCTCCGCGGAAAAAAATCATTGTTCTTGGTTCCGGACCAAACCGCATTGGACAGGGAATAGAGTTTGACTATTGTTGCGTACATGGATTGCTGGCGATCCGCGAATCAGGCTACGAAGCAATTATGATTAACTGCAATCCTGAAACGGTATCCACTGACTTTGATATTGCCGATAAGCTTTATTTTGAACCGGTATTCTGGGAGCACCTCATAGAAATCATCGAACTCGAAAAACCGGAAGGGGTCATTGTTCAATTGGGCGGCCAGACAGCGCTTAAGCTTGCCAAAAAACTTGCTGAGAAAGGAATCAGGATAATTGGCACCGCCTTTAAAGACATGGACCTGGCAGAAGACCGGGGCGCCTTCTCAGACCTGTTGAAAGCGTTGGATATCCCATACCCCGATTATGGCGTAGCCCTTACCGTGGAGGATGCAGTAGCAGTTGCCAAACGGGTAGGTTACCCGGTTCTTGTGCGCCCATCCTATGTTCTTGGCGGACAACGGATGCGCATTGTACTGAATGATGATGAGTTGGAACAGGCCGTTTTGAAATTGTTGAAGCACATGCCCAACAACAAGATTCTTATTGACCATTTTCTAGACCGGGCAGAAGAAGCGGAAATTGATGCCATTTGCGATGGTGAACAGGTACATATAATGGGTGTTATGGAACATATTGAACCCGCCGGCATACATTCCGGTGATTCGAGTGCCGTGTTGCCTCCGTTCAATCTCACGTATGAAATTATTGATACCATGGTGGCCTATGCAGAGAAGCTGGCACTGGAGCTTAATATCAGCGGGTTAATCAATATTCAGTATGCCATAAAAAACGGGAAGGTATATGTTATTGAAGCCAATCCCAGGGCATCCCGCACAACACCTTTTATCGCCAAAGCGTACCAGATTCCCTACCTCAATGCTGCAACAAAAGTGATGATGGGCGTTAAGAAAATAAAGGACTTCAGGTTTGACCGTAAACTTACGGGCTATGCCATTAAAGAACCGGTGTTTTCTTTCGATAAATTCCCGAATGTAAACAAAGAGCTGGGGCCTGAAATGAAATCAACGGGTGAGGCAATCCGGTTTATCAAAGATCTGTTCGACCCATTCTTCCGGCAGATGTACAAAGAGAAAAGTATGTATCTGAGCAAATAGTAAGGAACACTGGCCGGCTGAACAATTTTGGAACAGGTGGCAGCCTGTGCTGAATATAAGCCTACTTTTGACAAAATATTCAGGGGAATTAATCGACCATGATCTGTGAAGCATAATTTCACCATTCGGCTAATTCGCTGGAAGCAGATCTTGCCGTTTAAAACTCACAATGCAACTTAAGCCACTTAAAACATCATGCTGATCCGCATACTTCAGTCACCTATCGTTGATGCAATACTGATCATATTGGCCATACGTTTTTTGTGGCCTGCATTATTTGGCATAAAAAAAAGAAGAACTGCTGACCCTGCCGCTCAGCAACAAAAAAATTTCGTGAATGAAACACAACGGTCTGATAAATTCTCCGGAGAACGCACCAAAGAGGGAGAATACATTGACTATGAAGAAATCAAATAGAAAAAAGCCCGTCAAGCATCCTGGCAATGCTGAAGCATGATTCAAACATACACGTATTGGAAAGTTACAGGCTTTCAGGCCGGTAGTCTTTCGTTTCGTTTTAAAATCGTGCATAGAGTTGCCCGATGATGGTGACGGGTACTATCTTTGCAAAAAACAAATGATTAGTATGACGCTGGAAGAAAAAATAAACGGTGACCTGAAACAGGCCATGTTGAACAAGGATGAAGCTGGCCTGCGTGCTATCAGGGCGATCAAATCAGCCATACTTCTTTCGAAGACAGAAAAGGACGCGAAAGAACTTGACAAAGATCTCGAAATAAAAATGCTGCAAAAACTGGTGAAACAACGAAAAGATGCATTAGAGATTTATGAGAAGGAGCAACGCGACGACCTTGCGCAGAAAGAACGGGAAGAAATCACGGTGATCGAAAGATACCTGCCTGCACAAATGAGTTTGGAAGAATTGAGAGGCCTGCTAAAAAACATCATCGCGGAAACGGGCGCAAAATCACCGCAGGATATGGGTAAAGTGATGGGGATCGCATCAAAGCAACTGGCCGGAAAATCGGATGGTAAAACCATTTCCGCAGTAGTGAAAGAACTACTTTCTACGACCTAGGAAAACTATTGAAAGGCCTGCAATAACCTGTTTTTTCAAGTATCATGACTGACTATTTATCTGTAACCGCTTATCATTACGCTCAGCATTATGTGGATTGATATTACCTGGATGATTTTAGCAGTATACGGTGTATGGAAAGGTTGGAAGCACGGCATTATCCTTTCGGTCTTTACGACACTGGCATGGGCAGCCGGGCTGCTTGCAGCGGTGAAGTTCAGCTCTGTGGCAGCGAAAGAATTGCATGAGCAGTTTCATTTCAATTCTGTTTACATGCCTGTACTCTCATTTCTTGCCGTATTTATTGTAATTGCTCTTGTAATCTACCTTATTGGCAAAGCGCTGGAACAGGTAGTTGAAATTGCGCAACTCGGATTCCTGAACCGTTTTGCAGGCATACTTCTTTATGTAGGGATTTATACGGTGGTATTCAGCATATTTGTCTGGTTACTCGACCAGGTTGCACTGATAACACCATTTGTGAAACAACAATCAAAAACATATCCTGCAATTTTTCTGGTATATGATTTTGTGGTTAACCAGGTTTCTTCCGGCATCCCTGCAGTGAATGCAATATTTAAGAACTTTCAGGAATTTCTTGAAGATCTAACGA
The DNA here is from genome assembly GCA_964524035.1 of uncultured Bifidobacteriaceae bacterium. GTDB lineage: Bacteria > Bacteroidota > Bacteroidia > Chitinophagales > UBA10324 > JACCZZ01. The sequence goes on along the minus strand of CAZGBP010000015.1, from coordinate 34,544 downwards.
GATCCGTCTCTTCCTGAAGAATATTTTCCAGTCGTTACACCGCCTGTTCTTTTTACGTCATAATCAACTTTTGCCGGTGCTGTTACTGCTTGATAATTATGATTCATTTACTTTCCTCTTGCGGGATTACCTGCTACAGCTACAGGCACCCTGTCATGTTATCCGAAATGATGAAAAAAGTATTGAAGAAATCCGTTCGCTTCAACCTGATGCCATTGTCATATCTCCCGGTCCGGAAACCCCTGATAAAGCAGGAATACTACTGCCACTTATTGATCAATTTCACCGGCAGATTCCCATACTTGGTATTTGCCTTGGGCATCAGGGGTTGGGCCAATACTTCGGTGCAACGCTCGTGCATGCAAATCAGCCTATGCATGGAAAGACATCCATGATTTCACACCAGGGACATCCTGTTTTTAATCAGATCAGCAATCCCTTTGTGGCCATGCGGTATCATTCCCTTATTTTGCAAACGGAAAGGCAAACACCGCTCAATGTTATTGCAACCAGCGAAAGCGGAGAAATTATGGCTATTGCACATCCTCAATTAAAACTTTGTGGTATACAGTTCCATCCCGAATCAATTCTTACGCAGGATGGCATGCGGCTGCTTAATAACTGGTTGCACTGGGCGCAAGTCAAATGAACCGGGAAATACCGGTATGACCGGACTGGCATCAGCACATTGCATGCGAGAGCCATATCAGTTGTTAATTTTTTGTTGAGACAGCGCAACGCATACATTGCCTGCTTACATGCGATATCTCCACAATTGTCTGTCAATTGTTATGTGAAGCGGTTACTCCACGAGTATATCTGGCAGCAGCCTGAGTATTTTTGAATAAAAAACTTATTTTAGCAGCATTAAGCGCGGCACCCGTATGGAGATTACCATAAAACAGGATGGAAAATTCAGGTATATTGAAGAAGGCGAGGGCGAGGTGCTCATGTTGCTTCACGGGCTTTTTGGTGCTTTGAGCAATTTCAGAGGCATTTTGGAAGAATTCCGCAAGAAATATAAAGTAGTAATTCCGCTGCTGCCAATTTATGAAATGCCCATCCTTGATTCCTCTGTTACCGGCCTGGTACGATATGTACGCCAGTTTGTGGATACGAGGGGGTATGAATCTATAATTCTGTTGGGAAATTCGCTGGGCGGACATGTTGCACAGCTATACGCCCTGGATCAGCCGCAAAAAGTGCGTGCCATGGTTTTAACTGGCAGTTCAGGACTTTTTGAAGATTCATTGGGAGGAGGTTATCCGAAGCGTGGTGATTATGAATACATACGCGACCGCACGGCATATACTTTTCATGACCCTAAGGTTGCTACGAAAGAATTGGTAGACGAAGTATATGAAATCTGCAATAACCGGGGTAAAGCTATCCGTGTAATTTCTGTAGCGAAATCAGCAATGAGAGAAAATCTGAGCAGGTTACTGCATAAGGTTAACATGCCGGTATTGTTAATCTGGGGAAAGCAGGACCGGATTACACCACCATTTGTTGGTGAAGAGTTTCATAAATTATTGCGAAATTCCGAACTGGTATTTGTAGATAACTGCGGCCATGCACCCATGATGGAAAAGCCACAGGAATTCAATATTATACTGGATGAGTTCTTGCAAAAACTGAAAGTTGCTGCCTGAGTATGAAAGCTGCCGAGTTGGTATCCCATAACATATCGTCACTACGCACCTCTGATACAGGATCCACGGCTCTTCACCTGATGAATGTATTTCATGTGACTCATTTGCCTATCGTAAATGACCGGCAATTATTAGGATTGATTTCTGAAGAAGACATTCTCAATGCCCATGGCGAAGAAGAAGCCGTTGGCAATTTGCCGCTTTCTTTATCGCGGCCTTTTGTTCACGATTATGAACACCTGTTTGAAGTTTTGAAAACCGCTTCAGAATTCCGACTGACCGTTATTCCGGTTATTGATAAACAGGACATTTTCCTTGGTATGATCACGCGCGCCGACTTGCTGAATTATTTTGCAGTTAAAACAGACATTCTCGAACCCGGTGGCATTATTGTACTGGAACTGCATGTAAAGGATTACCAGCTTGCAGACATTGTAAGAATCATAGAATCTAACAATGTTAAGATACTGTGCATTTTCGCCGGTACAGATTATGATAATTCCAGGATGGAACTTACCATTAAAATAAATAATGCGGAACTGCAACCGGTAATTTCCGATCTCACCAGGCACAACTACGTCATAAAAGAAACCTTCCAGGAAGCAGAATACTTTGATAACCTCAAAGAACGGTATGACTCACTCATGAACTACCTGAATATCTGAACCTTCCGCTGCAACAGAATACCTGCTGCTGATTTTGTTATACTTTCGATACTATGTTCGCGAAAAGAAGAGCTGCCGGATATGCTTTACTCCTTTTTTCCCTGTTAGAAATTTTACATGCTCAGGCTCAACCGGAACTAACCTTCAGGCAGGATAGCACGGTTGCAGGTTTTGTGAGGATTGATGAAATTATCATAGATGGAAACCGGAGAACCAAGCCACAGGTAATTCTGCGCGAAATCACCTTTGCGGCAGGAGACACGGTTGTTTTTGATGAACTGATGGAAAAAATGGAAGTAAGCCGCAACCATCTGATGAACATCGGCCTGTTTAATGAAGTAATCCTGAATATTAAAAGCTGGGAGGAAGAAAGTATCATTGTATCCGTAAGTGTGAAAGAAAGATGGTATACTTTCCCGGTCCCTGCATTGGATTTGTATGACCGTAACCTCAATGTATGGCTGGTCGATCATAATGCCAGCCTCAATTACCTGCAGTTTGGGCTCCGGTTCTATCAACAGAATATGCGAGGACGCGATGAAGACCTTAAACTTGTTGCACTTTTCGGCTACTCGCAATTGTACCAGATACAATACTTCATTCCATACATCAACAAAAAACAAAATGTCGGATTAAAAGTAACCGCTTCCTACGGACGTACCCGGAATCTTACCTATGGCTTTTATAACAATAAGGACCTGATTTATGAGAATGTGGACGCTTTTCAAAAAACAAACTTCTATGCGCTGGCAGATATCATCTATAAGCCGGCTTTTAATTACCGGTATATTTTCAGTCTGAGTTACAACGATAATCAGGTGGAAGATACTATTGCCGAATTAAACCCTGATTATTTCCTGTATGGCGCCACCAGGCAACAATATTTTACGGCGCGCGGAATTTTTGTGCGCGATTTCAAAGATATCGCCGCCTACCCGCTTACCGGAAACTACCTCGAGTTATCTGCAACCAAATTAGGTTTTGGCTGGTTTGACAATGTGAATATTTATTCCGTATCGGCGATTTTTGATCAATACTTTCATCTTGGAAAAAAGTGGTATGCAAGCACACAAAACAAACTGAAGCTTTCCTTTCCGGATGTGCAGCCTTATAATCTTGAACGCGGACTGGGATATTCAAATGACTATGTACATGGCTATGAGTATTATGTGATTGACGGACAAAGTTTCGGATACACCAGGTGGGATATAAAAAATGAAATCTTCAAGATTAAAATCAAGACACCGCCAAAAAACCCGTTTTTAAAAGGCGCGAAGATTCCATTTGCATTGTATGGCCGTGTATTTGTTAGCGCAGGTTATGTAAAAGATGACTATTATTATGAAAACAATCCATTAAACAATGCATTTCTGACCGGAGGAGGTTTAGGCCTTGACCTCACACTTATTTATGATACTACGATCAGGGTGGAATATTCTATCAATAAACTTGGGGAGAGTGGTTTTTTCCTGCACATGAATTCAATTTTTTGATCGCATCGGTTCAAACCATCTGGCCGGGCCTGCACCAAATTGGATATTCACTATTAGGCATGGATTATTGGATATATCAGTTTACTCAAAATCCAATTGACAATATTTCGCTGGCACGAGGCCTGCCTGTACTTAACTTGCAAACCGTTTTGTGGTACACCCCTACTGCCGCCATCCGGACCAACATCATATTTTGTTGTTAAATTTGCCCGGAGCGACCACACCTGGCATTTAAGTAGTCGCTCATCATCAATACATCTGTTCAATACAAACCGTTGTTAATCCTCTTCCCTCAATGAATGTTGCACTCTATTGCAGAAATATCAAACCGCATGATATGCCGGTGCTACAAGATGTACTGGATCTATTGGCAGAAAATAAAATAGGTGTATTCATCTACCGGCCATTTTTTGAGAGCGTCTGGGCAGGCATCAAAACCCGTTCAGGTATTTCTACTTTTGACAGCCATGCAGATATCCGCGACAAAGTAGAGTACATGTTTTCGTTAGGTGGCGATGGAACATTACTGGATACGGTCACTTTTGTACGGGACTACCCTATTCAGGTAATGGGAATTAATTTAGGCCGCCTTGGCTTCCTGGCCGATATCGGCAAAGAAGAAATCGGCAACGCAATTCATGCAATCACCAAAGGATCTTATGTCATAGACCAACGAACACTTTTGTCACTGGAATCAAACACGCCTTTGTTTGGTGATGTGAATTATGCGCTGAATGATGTTACTATTCATAAGAAGGATACTTCTTCAATGATCACCATTCATGCCTACATCAATGGTGAATTACTGAACTCTTACCTGGCAGACGGTTTGATTATTTCCACACCCACCGGATCAACCGGGTATTCATTAAGTTGTGGCGGTCCGATTATCATGCCTACCTCTGAAAACTTTGTAATTACCCCCATTGCACCCCATAACCTCAATGTGAGGCCGATTGTAGTTTCCGACTCAAGTGTCATCACGTTTGAAATCGAAGGAAGGTTTGAACAATTCTTCTGCACGCTCGATTCCCGTTCTGAGCCAATAAACAATGCAACACAGATTGCGGTGAAAAAAAGCCCGCATAAAATGGGGTTGATCAGGTTGCCCGATCATCATTTTTTAGAAACGTTGCGCACTAAACTGATGTGGGGTGCTGATACCCGGAAGTAAACAAAATGAAACAGCATTTGCGTTTTACAAAGAGGGTATCTGTGATCAACAAACTCAATGCTGCAAGTAGTTTATTTTGATATCGTTTGCGCTTTCTAATAAAGGCATTGCACCGGTTCATTTAAGGAATCTGGTGCATCGCATAATGCATTTACATTCCGGGGATGGCACTGCCATCCGTTCAACAAAAAAATCTTACTTTCGCGGTAAGAAATAAACCATACCACACATCGTTATCGGAACAATTTTTAGCGCGGTGCTATCTTCTTAACATTTGCCATTACTCCTTGACAACGAAACACTTCCTGCTATCAGTTTTAATTTGCATTGCTGCCTGTCTTACCGCTCAGGGGCAAAAGCAGGATTTTGGCCTGTGGCTGGGGGGTGCCAACTACTTTGGCGATATCAATACCGGTACTGATTTCCGGTTTGTCAATCCGGCAGGTGGTGTTTTTTACCGGTATAACTTTGATGATAGAATTGCCGCCCGTGTTAATCTTAATGGCGGAAGGGTTTGGGCGGATGACGCTTATGCAGATAATTACTACCAGCAGAGCCGTAACCTCGGTTTTGCCTCGAATATTCTGGAAGCAAGTGCACAGTTTGAATTCAATTTTATGCCCTATGCCCGTGTACCCGGAACCTCAATAAGCGCCAAGAACAAATTTTCACCCTTTGTAATGGCAGGATTTGGAGTTTTTCACTTTAATCCGTTTGTCAATTACAATGGTGACAAAGTATTACTTCAGCCGGTAGGCACTGAAGGGCAGGGCTTTGCACAATATCCTGACCTGGTTCCCTACAAAAGGACCAGTACGGCCTGGCTTCTTGGCGGAGGAATTAAATACAGAATCGGCCGCCTGATGGGTATAACTTTTGAAGGAGGCGTGAGAAAGACATCTACAGATTATCTTGATGACGTCAGCGGAGTCTATGCTGACCCGGTGGTATTATTGTATGAAGGAGGGCCGCAGACCCAGTTTCTGGCTGATCCTTCGGTAGAAGTGGTGAGCGAACCGGTAGGAGCAACCGGTAAAATGAGAGGAGACAATCAAAAGAGTGACGACTATTTATTTTTTGGAATCGGTATTTCCTATACGTTGAATCCGTACCGTTGCCCCTTCCCCCGTTAACAATCAATTCATCAAAAATCATAGGTTACTTACTAACTTGCACCCCTTTTATAGCTGAAATGTCTTTGTCCGATCAAATAGATAAAAATCGCTTGCCAACCCATATCGCCATCATCATGGACGGTAATGGGCGCTGGGCGCAATTGCATGGAGAACAAAGAATTTTTGGTCATCAGAATGGGGTGTCAGCGGTAAGAGCTGCTTCAGAAGCCTGTGCTGCACTCGGTGTTAAGTTTCTTACGCTCTATGCATTTTCTACCGAAAACTGGGCCCGGCCCAAACACGAGGTAGATGCTTTGATGGAATTGCTGGTTGCCACCATCCGGAATGAAATGACCACTCTGATGAAAAACAACATACAACTCAGGGCAATCGGAGATATTCATTCACTTCCGGAAAAATGCCAGTTAGAGCTTTTGGAAGCCATCGAAGACACAAAAAACAATTCAGGCCTTACACTCATACTGGCGCTCAATTACAGTGCCCGGTGGGAACTAACAGAAGCCATGAAACAGATAGCAGCAGATATCAAAGCAGGCTTATTGACACCTTCAGCTATCACCGAGAACCTTATTTCTTCCTACCTGGAAACAAGCGATTTTCCTGATCCGGAACTGATGATAAGAACCAGTGGAGAGCAGCGCCTCAGCAATTACCTGTTGTGGCAACTTGCCTATGCAGAGTTGTATTTTACGCCTGTTTTGTGGCCCGATTTCGACAAAGAGGAGCTGTATAAAGCAATCATTGACTTCCAGGGACGAGAACGGAGGTTTGGGAAAACGAGTGAACAAGTTAATGTGAAATGAGACGTAACCTTCTATTCATGTTAGTCGTGTTGGCAGGTTTACCATTTGGTATGCTGGCACAGGATAACCTTGTTCCTTATGATTCTGTGGTTGTTGACTATGCCAATCCGAAAGAGTATGTGATAGGCGGAGTGACGGTAACAGGAACACAATATTTGGATAAGGATATATTGATAGCACTTTCGGGAATCAGAAAAGGTGAAAGAATTGAAATACCCGGTGCAGAGATCAGCAAAGCTGTTAAGAACCTGTGGAAGCAGGACTTATTTGCCAACGTAAGAATTTATGTAGAAAGGACCGTGCAGGATACTGCGTATCTCAATTACGTTCTTGATGAACGTCCGCGCCTTTCCGGTTTCACGTTCAGGGGAATCAAAAAAGGCGAACAGGATGATCTGCGGGAGAAGATCCGGCTGAACAAAGGCAAGGTACTCACAGATAATGTGCGGGTGAATACCATGAATACGATTAAAGCTTTTTATAATGAAAAAGGGTTTACCCATGTCAAAGTTACCATACAGGAAAGAGTTGACTCTACGCAGCAAAACAGCATGTTGTATTACATTCTGATTGATAAGGGTAACAGGGTCAGGATTGATAACATCTACTTTGTCGATAACAATGCAGTAAGCAGCCGGAAATTACATTCGCTGATGAAAAAAACGAAAGAGAATCCGGCCTGGTCTGTTTTTACCGTTTCAAAGTTTAAACCGAGTGATTACGAAGATGATAAAGCAAAGATCTTAGCATACTATTCGACCAAAGGATACCGTGATGCGCATATACGGTTTGACACCGTTTACGAAAATGAAAATAACAATCTGAATATTCAGATTTGGTTAGCGGAGGGGAACCGCTATTATTTCCGTGATATTAAATGGTCAGGCAATGCAAAATACAGTTCGGCGCGCCTTGATTCCGCATTAAGGATTAAGAAAGGAGATGTATATGACGAATCATTTCTTCAAAAACGACTGAACGGGGATCCGAATGGTACCGATGTAGGCTCATTGTATATGGATGATGGTTACCTGTTCTTTTCAGTTACACCGGTTGAAGTTTCCATAGAAAATGATTCTATTGACCTGGAAATAAGAGTTCATGAAGGGCCGCAAGCCACTATAAACCGCGTATTTATTGAAGGCAATTCAAAAACGCATGAGCATGTTATACGCAGGGTAATCCGGACTTCGCCGGGAAGCAAATTCAGCCGGGCAGATGTGATCCGTACACAAAGGGAGATTCTGGCCACAGGCTTTTTTGATCCCGAGAAACTCGGCATTGATACCGAACCGCATCCCGAAAATGGAACAGTGGATCTGACCTATACAGTAGAGGAAAAACCAAGCGATCAGGTTGAGTTATCTGCGGGTTGGGGTGGCTCCGGTACCGGTGTCATTGGTTCGTTAGGTGTACGGTTCAACAATTTCTCGATGCGGAATATGTTCGATACCAAAACATGGTCTCCCCTGCCATCCGGCGACGGGCAGGTGTTTTCAGTTCGCTTGCAATCCAATGGCAGATACTATCAGTCTTTCAATATCGGATTTACGGAACCCTGGCTGGGTGGAAAGAAACCAAATTCATTCAATGTCGGTCTTTACAGTTCGAGGTATGCACGAGGCACGGATAAAAACGACCCTGCATATGGCACTTTAGTAACCACCGGGGGAACTGTTGGATTGGGTAAACAACTGCAATGGCCCGATGATTTTTTCACGCTTGTTTCGGCTATTAATATCACCAACTATTCTTTAAACAATTACACAACCAATTTCTTTATTAACACCGGCGATGCATACAGTATCAGTTTAAAAGAAACATTCGGACGTAATTCCATGGGCCCCGATTTCACTTTCCCTAAATGGGGATCCAATATCTGGGTAAGTCTTGCCGTAACGCCCCCTTATTCCCTGTTTAATAACAAAGACTATTCAGAGTTACCGATAGCAGAGAGGTACAAATGGGTGGAATTCTATAAATGGCGGTTTGGAGCGGAATGGTACAATAATGTTTTTGGGAAGTTTGTATTGAAGACTGCAGCGAAAGGCGGATACCTCGGATATTATGATCCTCAGATCGGATTAACCCCGTTCGAGCGGTTTGATGTGGGTGGCGATGGATTGTCGCAGAACTATTCATTGTATGGTGTTGACATCATCTCGCAACGCGGATACAATTCTGTGTATGCTTATGCAGCACCCATCTTCAATAAGTTTACCGTTGAACTTCGTTATCCATTTTCAACCAGCCCCAGCGCCTTTATTTACGGTACTGCATGGGTAGAAGCCGGTAATGCCTGGTATAGTTTCGACGACTATGATCCATTCAATCTGAAAAGAGCAGCAGGACTTGGATTACGGGTGTTCCTGCCCATCTTTGGCACCGTCGGTTTTGATTATGGCATTGGATTTGACAAACCCACACCACCGATTCCTCCACGAACACTGGGAGAATATCTTAGCGCCTATGGAGCCTTTAATATAGTCTTAGGTTTTGAACCTGAATAGTGAACAGGAAAAGGTTATTGGTGCAGGTAATGATTTTAAAAAGCATTTAAAAACACAAAAGTTACCATATGAAAAAGTTGATGATGGTTTGCGTTTTAGTATTCCTGCTTCTTGGCAAAACCTTTGCGCAGAAATTAGCATACGTGGACACGGAGTACATCCTGAAAAATATTCCTGAGTATAAAGAAGCTCAAAAGAAGCTGGATGATATTGCGGCATCGTGGCAGAAAGATATTGACACCAAATATGCAGAAATCGATAAACTGTATAAATCCTATCAGGCCGAACAGGTTTTGCTTACAGAAGAAATGAAACAGCAACGGCAAAAGGAAATACAGGACAAGGAAAAAGCGGCCAAAGAATTACAGAAACAGAAATTTGGATACCAGGGCGAGCTTTTTGTAAAGCGCCAGGAACTTGTGCAACCGATTCAGGATAATGTTTATGATGCCGTACAGAAGATTGCCACCACCAAAGCCTATGACTTTGTATTGGATAAATCAAGCGGTTCAGTGGTTTTGTTCGCAAACACCAAAGTAAATATTAGTGACCAGGTGTTACAGGCCTTAGGTTATGCTCCAAAAGCCGGGTCAACTACAGATAAAGACCCTAAAAAGTAAAAAAATGATATTTTTGCACACTTAATTTCAATCCGTTTAAACAATCTAACGATAAGTAAGAAGTGTAACGGACTATTTCTGACCTTAATAAAACAAACTAAAATGAAGTTTATCTCTTACCTGACTGTTACCGTGGTGCTCATTTCGTCAATAGCAATATCGGCACATGCACAATCTTTAAAATTCGGGCACATAAATTCTGCCGACCTGTTATCGCTTATGCCGGAAATTAAAAAAGCCGACTCCACGCTACAGGCCTACCAGAAGTCTTTGGAAGATGCCAATGCCTCGATGCTCACAGACTATCAGAAAAAAGTGCAGGATTACCAGGCACTCTCCGCTACCACTACCGATGCCGTAAAAGAGATCAAACAACAGGAGATCAAAGACCTTGAAAACCGCATTCAGCAATTTCAGGGCACTGCCCAGGACAAGCTCCAAAACAAGAAAGAAGAGGTGTACTCTCCTATTTTGAAGAAAGCGGAAGATGCCATTAAGGAAGTTGCCAAAGCGAACAACTATGCTTATGTATTCGATACAAGTGCGGGTGCCGTAGTATATGCGCAGGAATCAGATAACCTGATGGAATTGGTGAAGAAGAAACTGGCTTTGAAATAGCCTGAAAAAATAACCGATTTGCGCTTCAGGCATTCAACGTATTAATGGGAAGAAATCATCCAATTGGAATTTTTGATTCAGGCATTGGCGGCTTAACAGTCGCCAATGCTGTTTCTAAGCTCTTGCCAAATGAAGAGATTATCTATTTCGGTGATACCGCTCATCTTCCATATGGCGACAAATCGGCTGAAGCTATTCAGCATTATTCCATACGCATCACCGATTTTTTACTGGAAAAGAATTGCAAGCTCATCCTGATTGCATGCAATACCGCTTCGGCTGCAGCCTATGATACGGTTGAAAAGCACCTTAACGGAAAAGTACCGCTGGTAAATGTAATTGATCCTGTTGTGGAGGCGGTTGCTTCCGATAAAACCATCCGGAAGATCGGAATCATTGGTACCAAAGGCACTATCAAATCAGGTGTATATGAGCATAAACTCAAAGCGTTGCGGCCCGACCTTGAAACAGTGGCGTTGGCAACAGCACTGCTTGCTTCCATGATAGAAGCCGGTTTCTATAATAACAGTGTGAGCCAGGCGGTAATTAATTCGTACCTCGCCTATCCGGATTTCAGCGATATACAAGGTATGATTATGGCCTGCACCCATTATCCATTGATAGAAAAAGAAGTGGCTTCGTATTTTAACCGGCGAATCAAAATATTCAATTCCAACGAGCTGGTAGCCATCAGCGTAAAAGAAACCTTGCAGAAAGCAGACCTGCTCAATGACACACGGAGAAATCCACACCACTTTTATGTGTCTGACTTCACGGAATCATTTGAGCAGACGACAAAAATTTTCTTCCAGGGCGAAATTCATCTGGAGCATTTGCCTATTTGGGATTGAACTCAGTGAGTTGATTTTGCCTCCAGGAGTTTCACTAAAGATCGATTCCACTGATTTGACTCATTTCTTTTGAAACCGGAAAATTCTTTCCCGGATTCCAGCGCGTTTTTTAGATAAAAAGAATCCTGGCTGGCAGCATAACAAACACCCTTTTTCTTTAAATATTCCGCCAAATATTCCTGCTCCGGTTGTCCGGGTGTTGGTATAAAAATCGCCCTGCTTCCTAAACAGGAAAGATCCATGACTGTAGAATAACCCGGACGGGAGATAATAATTTCCGATTCAAGAACAGCGGTGTTCAATGCTTCCGTCAACAGGTAATCAACTTGCTTCACTCCCGGCGCGGGCTCCATTATTGTATCCGATCCTTCCGGAATGCCTCTTACAAACAAAATCCCGGTTGGTTGATTACGCATGGGATCCACATTGCCGGATTGATTACCTCGGCCGGCAACATAGTCTTCAACTTGCAGCAAGAGTTTTTGCTCCAGCATGGTTCGCTGTGGCTCAGGACCGGACAAGAGCACCAGTAATTTGTAACGCTTTCTTGTTTCCCGGTAGGAAAACCTGGACAGCGGCCCGATAAATACCGCACTTTCCGGCAACGGAAAGTGATGCGATAATGCTCCGCTTAAAACAGGTTCCTTTTCAAAATCAGGTATCCAGCAGGCATCAAAATTCCCTATCAGCTTCCTGTTGATTTGATTGATCCATCGTTGTGCCCATCCGAATGGTGATGGCGCGATGATATTTACCTGGTGCGTAATGAAAATGCAGGGAATTTCTTTTGCATACATGCCAAACCGGTTATCGGATATTACCGCATTGATCTTTTCGCCGGCAATAATCTTTCTCAGCCATTTTTTTTCGGCTTGTACCGCAGCTAAAATTTTAGGTAGCTGCAGCAGCAGGGTAATTCCCAGGCTGCCTTTTCTTTGATACCGCACTCCATAACCCGGCAACTTGATGCAGGTAAGATGCGGAAATTCCTTTCTAAGCAGCGACAAGGCGCGTCCGTTTGATGCAATCACTACTTCAGCGCCCAGTTTTTGTAATTCATGAATCACCGGTATCATACGTGTAGCATGTCCGAGTCCCCAATCCAGCGGAGCAACCAGTATTTTTTTTCTTCTGATCAAATTAATTGGTAATTACTGAAAAAAGATTGCGTTCTTCGGCTGTGGATTAAAATGCTGAAGCACGTGGTTGCAATGATGCACAAATTATTCAAGACTGCTGGTATTCTCCTTCTGATTGCCTGTACCGGCTGTCTTATTACCGGCTGTTCGCTGTTCAAAAAAAAGTGTCAGACCTGCCCGTCATTCTCGCACAACCCGGCAGTTACCGATACTATTTTCCAGCTGAAACCTATGCAGGCTAACCATTGCAGCATATACTAACCCGTGTCATTTCCAACTGTCATGGAAATTGCTAACTTGCGCTATTTAAATTCAATCTAAATAAGAAAATGGGAAACGAGCAGGCAATATTCTCGTTGGGCAAATTAAAAGAAGGAGATTCCGCCATTATTGTCGGGCTGGAAAACAGTGACCTTTCCCTGAAGCTGATGGAAATGGGATTTCTTCCCGGTGAAGAAATTTTTATTGACAGAATTGCCCCATTGGGTGATCCTATTTCCGTAAAAATTGGCACTTATCTGTTAAGTCTTCGTAAAGAAGAAGCCAATGCCGTAATGGTGCGTAAATAATTGCTGCCCTCTTGACCGAACTGTAGAAGCTTGAAGAAGAATCTCAAAATTGCGCTGGTAGGAAATCCGAATTGCGGCAAATCGTCGCTGTTTAATGCATTGACAGGATTGCGGCAAAAAGTCGGCAATTTTGCGGGGGTAACGGTAGATAAAAAGACGGGATATATTTCGCTTTCGAAAGAAACCATTGCCAGCATAATTGATTTGCCCGGCACTTACAGCCTTTATCCAAGGCGCATTGATGAGTTTATCACGTTTGATGTATTGCTGAACCCGGATAATGATTCGCATCCGGATATGCTGGTTATTGTTGCAGATGCATCCAACCTGAAACGCAATCTCCTCCTTTGTTCACAAATCATTGACCTTAAAATTCCAACCATTATTGCCTTAAACATGGTGGATGTGGCCCGCAAAAACGGACTGGCCATTGACACGCAGCAATTGGCCATCGAACTTGGTGTAAAGGTTGTACCAATCAATGCGCGGGAAGGCAAAGGCATCAATGACCTGAAACGGGCGATACAGACTACAGTGCCGGTACCCGGTAGAAATTTTGTGGAAGTACGGCCGCTTTGCGCTGAAGTGGTTGATGGCATAAGAGAAATTACCAGGGTTACAAGCGACTATACGGCATTTCAGATTGCCTGTCATTACATCAACATCTTTTGCTTTAACGTAGAGCAGAAAGGAAGGATAAAACAATTGCTGGAGCAGCATCATTTTGCGATGTCGAAGTTGCAGGGAGAAGAAATTCTGCAGCGATATGAGCGCATCAATGCCATTCTGGATCACTGCACGTCGCAGGATCGAAGCAGGCAACAGGCTTTGGATACCACAGCGAGAATTGATGCGGTACTGTTACATCCGGTGTATGGTTACCTGATTTTTCTCCTCATTTTTTATTTTGTTTTCCAGGCCATTTTTTCATGGGCCACCTATCCCATGGAAGCCATTGGCGCAGCCTTTAGCTGGATGCAGGCATCGCTTGAAAACCTGTTGCCAGAAAACCTGTTTACCAATCTGTTGATAGAAGGTGTGCTCGCAGGAATTGGCGGAATCGTCATTTTTATTCCTCAGATTATGCTGCTTTTTGGTTTCATCAGTATTCTTGAAGATACCGGATACATGACGAGGGTTAGTTTTCTGCTGGACCGCCTGATGCGCAAGGTGGGCATGAGTGGAAAATCCACTTTGCCGCTGGTGAGCGGCATGGCCTGCGCGGTACCGGCCATTCTTTCAACCCGTGGTATCGAAAACTGGAAAGACCGGATTATCACCATCATGGTAACTCCGCTGATGAGTTGTTCAGCGCGGCTGCCGGTGTATGCCCTTTTAATCAGTTTTATTGTTCCCGATGAGAAGTTTTTGGGCTTTATGAATCTGAAAGGCCTTGCCATGCTGGGACTCTACCTGCTCGGATGGGCCATGGCGCTATTGGCAGCATTCGTGATGAAACTGATCATACAGGCAAAAGAGAAGAGTTATTACCTGATGGAATTACCGATCTATCGCAAACCAAGGTGGGGTAATGTAGGCATAACCATGATTGAAAAAGCTAAAGTATTTGTTACCGATGCCGGAAAAGTGATTATCTCCATTTCAATCTTACTCTGGTTCTTAGCTTCATTTGGCCCGGGTAATTCAATGGAGCTTATTGAAGATAAATACGCCTCCATGCAACCCACTGACGCGTTAACACAAACAGAGCTTAACAATCAGTTACAGGCAGAAAAGCTGGGTGCGTCCTTTGCCGGGCATATCGGGCATTTTATTGAGCCGGCTATTAAGCCACTTGGATTCGACTGGAAGATTGGCATTGCCCTGATTACCTCATTTGCAGCACGGGAAGTTTTTGTTGGAACCATGTCGACCATTTACAGTGTGGGCTCCGTAGAGGAAGTTGATTTCGAAGCAATCAGGGAAAGGATGCGCACTGAAATTGATCCCGCAACCGGTAAGCATGTTTACAGCGCCGCTACTGCTTTTTCGCTGATGGTCTTTTTTGCATTTGCCATGCAATGCATGAGCACTGTTGCTGTGGTGAAAAGAGAAACGAAGTCATGGAAGTGGCCTTCCATACAGCTTTTGTATCTGACAGGCCTTGCTTATGTCTCCAGCCTTATTGTATATCAGTGGATGAAGTAAGTTTATCCAGCACAGGCAGCAGGGGAATGTGCCGGTATATGGCTGACTGATGAAAAACGGAAATCAGGTTGTCCGTTTCTACTTTAGCGCACACAGCCATTTACCTGTTTCTTAATCTTTGTTAACTTCGGAATTCTAAATCCACTGTCATGGCCAGCAAACGGTTTCAGTCGATCACCGAATTTTATCCTTATTACTTGTCAGAACACCGTAACCCATTAACCCGAGCGATGCACTTTGCCGGAACGCTCCTTTTGATCCTTTGCCTGGTATATGCCGTTCTGATGCAAAAATGGCTGTTGCTGTTATTGATCCCTGTATTGGGATATGGTTTTGCATGGGCTTCTCATGCTTTCATTGAAAGAAACAAACCTGCAACGTTTACCTATCCGGTTTATAGCCTTGGTTCCGATTTCATTATGTTCTGGGATATATTAACAGGAAGAATCAGTAAACGAATGACTGAAGCAGAAAGGCAATATCCGCCTGAAAAAGACCGAATTATTCAATAATCCGAAATCATCAATCTACGCTCCATGTAGTGGTGCCGGATGTTTGCCAGAGCTTGTCGGAATCAGGATCCGGGAGCCAAAGGGTTGAAGTGCAGCTGGGTCTTCACCGTAGTCCATATCGCAGAATGAAAAGCAACGCGGCATGGCCCTGATTCAGCAGGCAGCAGTTGAAGGCAGGATCAAATCAGGTGCTATCTCGATGCTGTCCGGAAGTAGCCATCATTCGCCTTAAAGGCTTTTGAATTGTCCGGTGTAAATTCCATCTTCTTGTCTGATACAACGGCACCTACCGAAATATACATCAACTGACTTGCTTTTGCATAATCTGGTAAAACGTTTTCAGGTGATGTAACGCCGGGAATCGGCACAATCAATCCTCCCTGCTGATATTGCAGGAAATCATCGAGATAATATTTAAACCGGATATACTGGCCTCTGTAGAATTTGATCTCAGCAAACAGGGATGGATTAAAGACATTCACTTCATCTGAAAACCAGTCATAGTCCTTGGTTTTTACATCATCCCCAACAAATATTTTTCTCTTCCAGGCAAACATCAACTCCAATTCACCGCCTACCGCCAGGTTAAAATTCTTGTCAAAATTACCCAACTTCAAAGCTACCGGCAATCCAAGGCCGTAAGAACGCTCTTTGATCTTAACCTCATAGCCTGACATATTTGTATGGGTAATCAAACCGACGTTACGAAGGCTTAAGCCGGTATAGATTCCAAAATTGTTGCTGAAATCAAAATGCACCTGTTGTCCAAAGTTGAAGACCGGAGAAAACCGGACTACATTCTGCACATCCTGATCTCCGGCATCAACATTACCCCAGCTGAATATGGTTTCACCGGTT
This sequence comes from uncultured Bifidobacteriaceae bacterium, assembly GCA_964524035.1. Classification (GTDB taxonomy): domain Bacteria; phylum Bacteroidota; class Bacteroidia; order Chitinophagales; family UBA10324; genus JACCZZ01. The sequence continues at coordinate 17,796 of CAZGBP010000015.1, read as the reverse complement.
GAAGCCGTATAAACATCTGTTCCTGAAGGTTTTTGAGTTGATTGTCCAAATGCCACTGCAGCATAATTCAGAGTCAAAAACAATACTATTACGTTGCGCATTATTAAATTTTTTCGAAAGATATGGAATTAGTGGAAATCCAAAACACACCGGGAAAAATATTTAGCAAAAGAGAACAGGAAGGCAGCGGTATTCCGGCTACAAACAGCAAGCTTATGATGGGTTAAACCATGCAGGTTTTTGCTTCAGTACTTTCTTATATACCGGGCAGCTTTCAATATGGGCTCCGGGCAGATAGCCGGTACTCATCAGAAATTCATTAACAATTTCACCTCCTGTAAACTTGAAATGGGCTTGAAACAATTTAACCCATGCTTCTTTTGATTGAGGATGATGATGGTCGAGCCATGTTTTAAAAGATCCAAACTGCCTTTTTATTACTTTAATACGTTTTGCATTTTCCACCGCAGCTTCCACTTTAAGACGGTTTCGGATAACACCTGCATCATTCAACAATCGTTGGATATCACGGTCTTTATAGGCTGCCACCTTCTCGATCCGGAATCCATGATAAGCCTTGAAAAAATGATCCTTTTTATTAAGTATGGTAGTCCAGGAAAGTCCGGCCTGGTTAATCTCCAGCACCAATCTTCCGAAAAGAGCGTCATCGTCAAGAATCGGAAAGCCATATTCTGTATCGTGGTACTTTTTGTGCACCTCCGGAACCTCATTTCTGCTCACTGCATCACAGTAGCTGGTAGCCATATTGATTTGTAATTTTGGTTGAAATCAAAGATACTCATCAGCTAAAGAAAAAATGGCATGTATGATGAAAAGTGTGTTCGACGATTCGTTAATCTTTTCCAGCAATGGTTGGTGTGTTAAATTGCTAAAAGGTTAATCAGTTAAATTGCTGCTGCGAAGCCTATTACTTGCTATTCTGTATTCACTACTTTACTCACTTAATTAATTGTCCCAATAATCTATATCCAATATGTCGTTCACCCTATGAAAACGATTCAGCCAACCAGCTTAATTGGATATACTGGAAGCAGGCCGGGCAGATCCAACAGTACGCCATGAACCAATAATTATGCAATTAACAACTTGTCTGTCCTCTCCGGTTTTGCTGCAGGTTCAGGATGCCGGTATGGCCGGACTCGCAACACCTTGACAATGGCGGGGCAGGCAACACGGAATAGCACACCCTTCCGAATTTTCTTGACATTCATCAGCGGTATCTTAACCACCTGACCCAACGTACTTTTTTCGCACCCGTTGCACTCCTTCTTCTCTCAATAGCCGTATTCGCTCCTGCAGGCCAACTCAGCTCCTGCATCGATACTGTAGTCAAAAAAGACTGTGCACTTTGGTGTGTATTTTATCTAGTTTGTGCTCACAGTCAGGGAGCGACAGGACCGGGTTGTTATCGTTAAAAATAAATGGATATGTCACAAGCTACATTTTTACTTTACGGCGCCAGTGGATATACCGGCACATTGATTGCCCGGTTTGCTTCGCAATACGGGCTGTTGCCTATTCTTGCCGGCAGGACAAAAGAAAAGCTGGAACCATTGGCTGCTGCATTACAACTTCCGTACAAAGTAGTGGATCTGAACGATACAGCATTGTTGCAGCAGGCCTTACGCTCAGTAAAACTGGTAGTGAATGCCGCCGGGCCATTCGTATTTACTGCCGATCAGATAATAAATGCCTGCCTGCAAACAGGAACCCATTATATTGACATAAACGGAGACATCGATGTGTTTGAGCATATTAAAAGCTATGATATGGCGGCAAAAAAAGCAGGTATAATGCTATTGCCCGGTGCAGGTTTTGATGTAGTGCCTACCGATTGCCTGGCTCTTTTCTTAAAGTCGCTACTCCCTGATGCCAACAGCCTGAAGCTGGCATTCGCCGGTTTAGGTGGCAGCATCTCACATGGTACCGCAACTTCGATGTTACTGAAACTTGGCAATGGTGGTGCAGCACGTAAAGACGGCAAAATGGTGCATCTTCCTTTAGGACAAAAAAGCAGGACGGTTGATTTTGGAATGAAGAAAATATTCGTGATGAGTATTCCCTGGGGTGATGTTTCCACGGCGTACCATACAACGGCTATTCCGGATATTGAAACCTATACAAGCATCAAACCATGGATACACCGGTTGCTAAAATTTCAGTATTTTTTCAACCCCTTGTTAAAAACTTCGATGGTAAGAAATATCATCAGCAAAAAAATTAACAGCAGGCCTGCCGGGCCTACGGATGCCATGCGCGAAAAAGCAATCAGCCTTGTCTGGGGTATGGCAAAAAATGCCGGCAATCAAACCGTAACCGCCCGGTTGCGTGGGCCGGAAGCTTATACCCTTACAGCGATGGCTACATTATTAATAGCGCAAAAAGTGCTGGCCGGCAACATTACTGCCGGATATCAGACACCAGCCGGAAAGTATGGAGCAGACCTTGTGCTGGAAATTCCAGGTGTAAGCAGAGAAGTAGCTGCTGAGTAAACTTCCATTTTCATATACATTTGTAACCGGTATCAACCGGCGGTTAATGCGCAATTTCAACTGCTTACCTATCGATGGCATTTAAAACAATTACGACAGAAGATATAAAACACTTCCAGGAAATCTGCGGAGCAGGATTTGTTTTGACTGATACCGGATCATTGACGGAATATAGCCATGATGAAACTGAGGACCTGAAATTTATGCCTGAGGTGGTGGTGAAGCCGGGATCTGCAAAGGAAATCAGTGAAATACTCGCCTATTGCGATCAACAAAAAATCAGTGTCACTCCACGTGCGGCTGGTACCGGGCTGAGCGGAGGAGCATTGCCTGTTTACGGTGGTGTATTACTATCTGTCGAACGATTGAATAAAATTCTATTTATTGACGAACGCAACCACCAGGTAACCGTAGAGCCGGGAGTTATTACGCAGGTATTGCAAGAAGCTGTGAAAGAGAAAGGGTTATTTTATCCACCCGATCCGGCGAGCAGAGGGTCTTGCTTTATCGGGGGCAACATTGCAGAAAATTCAGGCGGACCGAAAGCTGTTAAATATGGGGTAGTAAAGGATTATGTTTTAAATCTCGAAATGGTGCTGCCTGCCGGAGAAATAATTATGACAGGAGCCAACGTATTGAAAAATGCTACCGGCTATAACTTAACGCAATTGGTTGTTGGCAGTGAAGGTACATTAGGCATAGTGACCAAAATCGTACTGCGACTTTTGCCGCATCCGCAATATGATATGCTGATGCTGGTTCCTTTCAGAAGTGCCTTGCAGGCCTGTGAGACGGTGAATGCTGTTTTTGCTGCCGGCATTGTACCATCAGCTATGGAATTTATGGAAAGGGATGCCATTGACTGGACCCTGAAGTTTACAGATGTGCCACCACTTTCCATATCGGATGATATACAGGCACACCTGCTGATTGAGGTTGATGGCAATGATACCGACCAGCTATTTAAAGAAATGGAATTAATCACATCTGTTGTGAGCCGGTTTGATATTGGTGAAATACTCTTTGCGGAGTCGGCTCAGCAAAAAGCCGATTTGTGGCGCATGCGTCGCAGTGTAGCCGAGGCTGTAAAATCCAATTCTGTGTATAAAGAAGAAGATACGGTAGTTCCCAGAGCAGAATTACCCCGCTTGCTTGACGGGGTAAAAAAGATTGGCGATACCTATGGCTTTACATCCGTTTGCTACGGGCATGCCGGCGATGGCAATCTTCATGTAAACATCATTCGCGGCGATATGGATGAAGCAACATGGAATAAAATCCTGCCAGAAGGCATTCGAAAGATCTTCAAACTTTGTGTGGAACTGGGCGGAACCCTTTCGGGCGAACATGGTATTGGCTGGGTGCAAAAAGACTATATGGACATTGCTTTTACCGCAACACAACTTGACATTATGCGGCGGATTAAAGCTGTTTTCGATCCGAATGGCATCATGAACCCGGGCAAGATCTTTGCTAATTAATTTACTTACTTTTACACACGTAACTTATTCCTCTGTTATGCTGAAGTTCGCACGTTTTACACTTCTGTTCATACTGTTGTTTTGTTGCCGGACGATGGTGACTGCACAGCAAACTAAATCGGCAGCTAAACCACAGATTCCTTTTAAGGACAGATTGTTTGTCGGCGGCAACCTGGGTTTAACGTTTGGTACGATAACGAACATTGAAATAGCGCCGCTTATCGGGTATATGCTCACACCAAGCTGGTCGGCGGGTGTTGGCTTCCGGTATTCGTATTATCAGGATAATTATTACAACCCACCCTATAAAACCAATATTTACGGAGGCCTCGTATTCAGCCGCTATATCATCTATAAAGGATTGTTCGCCGAATTCAATTTTGAAGGTAACAACTATGAGGTATATAAATTGGTAGACCCGATTAACGGAGTGTATGCTGCAGAGAGAGAATGGATTCCTTCTTTGTTACTGGGCGGAGGTTACTCTCAGCCAATGGGTGCCAATTCCGCTTTCTTCATCAGTATATTGTATGATGTAATACAAAATCAGTATAGCCCTTATTACGGAGTTCCTGTTATTCGGGCGGGGTTTGGAATCGGATTATAATCCACCAATCTACTGGGTAACCTTTCAGGCAAAATCATCCAATTTGCGTATAGTACCCGTTCAACCGGCAGTATATTTTTGCAGGATGTCCCCGGCAAATGACTGGAACCTGAATGCTGCACCAAATGCGGGCAATTACTCTATAGATTTGACCAACAAAGTACCTTAGTTGCCGGCAAGGATTCCATCTGCCTGATTTCGCAATACAACCGTAACAAGTTAATTTGAAACTTTTAACTATTTTCATTGCTACAATAACACCGCCATGAATGATTATAAGCGCATCTTCGATATCATCTATTATCAACAAACCAAATTTGTAAAAGCAGACAGCCTCAATGCTAAAGTAGATGGTAAGTGGGTTCACTACAATACCCATGACGTGGTGGACTATATTAACAGCGTAAGTATGGCCTTGCTGGGCAGTGGTATTAAAAAGGGTGATGCTATTTCCATTGTGGGCAACAACCGCCCTGAATGGAATTTTGTAGACCTGGGCATCATGCAGGTGGGTGCTGTCACCGTTCCTATTTACCCAACCATAAGTGAAGAAGATTATGTATACATCATGAACAATGCTGAAGTGAAAATGCTGTTTGTATCTTCCAAAGAGCTGTATGAAAAAATGGTGCGGATAAAAAGCAGGATTCCGACCTTGCAGGAAATCTTCACATTCGATGTGGTGGAAGGCGCTATTCACTGGAAAGAATTTCTGAAAAGGGCGATCCATAGTGATATCCGTGATGTGATGAATATCAGTCCCACCATTGATCAACATGACATTGCCTGCATGATCTATACTTCAGGAACTACCGGGTTTCCGAAAGGTGTCATGCTTTCTCATTATAATGTTGTTGAAAACATTAAGTCAGTAGAGAATGTTTTGCCAATCAATGAAACACACAGAGCGCTGAGTTTTCTTCCGCTGAATCATGTATTTGAAAAACTGGTTATCTATTGTTACTTCATGAAAGGGGTATCGGTTTACTATGCGGAAAGTATTGAGACAATTGGTGAAAACCTCAGGGAGATCAAGCCGCATTTCTTTACTTGCGTTCCCCGGCTGCTGGAAAAGGTATATGAGCGCATCATGAGCAAAGGGCTTGAGTTACATGGTATAAAAAGAGGCTTATTCTTCTGGGCGCTCCGGCTTGGTGAGCGATGGGACAATCAGAAAGATCACGGACAGTGGTATACGATGCAACTGAAGCTTGCAAAGAAGCTCATCTTCAGTAAATGGAAAGAAGCATTAGGCGGCAATGTATTTGCCATTTGTTCCGGGGCTGCTCCGCTGAATGCCAAAATCGGCAAGGTATTTACCGCTGCCGGCATTACCATAATGGAAGGATATGGACTAACGGAAACTTCACCGGTCATATCCGTCAATGGTTATGATATGTCTGAAAATATGCTTGGTTCCGTCGGGCCGGTAGTACCGAACGTACAGGTAAAAATTGCCGAAGATGGTGAGATACTATGTAAAGGGCCTAACGTTATGGTTGGCTATTACAAACTTCCTGATAAGACAGCAGAAGCCATTGATAAAGATGGATGGTTTCACACCGGAGATATCGGTGAGTTTGTAGCCGGTAAATTTCTGAAAATTACTGACCGCAAGAAAGAACTGTTTAAGACTTCCGGAGGTAAATATGTGGCACCGCAACCTCTGGAAAACAAGTTCAAAGAATCTTTCTTTGTAGAACAAATGATGGTTATTGGCGATGCCCGTAAATATGTTTCCGCACTGATTGTTCCCTCATTTGTAAATCTAAAATCCTGGTGCGAAAAGAGCGGAATTACGTACACATCCAATGAAGAAATGATCGGTAACCCAAAGGTGCTGGAAAAATACCAGCAGGTGGTTGATGAAAAAAACAAGGACTTCGGCCATACCGATCAAATCAAACGATTCCGGTTAATGGCTGAAGAATGGACAGTGCCTGGCGGACAACTTACGCCCACCATGAAACTGAAACGGAAAGTAATTATCGAAAAGTACAGGGAGTTGATTGAAGATATGTATAAAGATTAATCTTGCGCAGGTAGTGATTACTCTGCATTACAACAAACATGCAGCTAATTGAACGGGCCTGAATTAAAAGCAATACTGATAAACATCAGAAGGCCTAAAAGCATAAGCAGGCAGGCAACCATAAACGATAAGTCAACCCAGAATTTGAATGGCTGTGCCGCATTTAAGCTTTTCATATATCTAAAATGCTGTACGGTGGCCACAATGAGTGAAAAGGTTCCGATACCAATAAGCGCAAGGCCTACATTGCGCGATGGATTCTGTAATATGGTTTGCAGCGTGCCTTGTTCCTGGAAGACCTGCATAAATTTGTAAATAGTAAAACCGAAACTGATCATCGATAATGCTGTGCGCACCCATGCCATGAGCGTCCGCTCGGCAGCCAGCCTGTTACGTTCCACCGCCAATTCGTTTGCCGTGCGTGTTTCCGCTGATTTTTTTTGATCGCTTGTATTTGAATCCATAGTGCTATTTCCTTGAACCGGTTTTACAGTTTGTCCTGAATTAAACTTTTGCGACAGATTTTACCTGTCATTCAGCAAAGAGGCCCCCGTTAATCACATCATTTATGAGAGTTGTCTTTCTCTGACCGGAGCAAACAGGTGATTATGGGCCAGAGAAAGCATTCCACCGGAAACATTTTTTGCTTTGAATCCATTTTGCAGGAGAATCCTCGTAGCCAGGTATGCGCGCTGCCCTGAACGGCAAATCACGTGAATGTCTTTGTCGCGTGGCAGTTCATTCAGACGGCTGCGAAGTTCGCCCAATGGAATGTTGGTAGATCCCGGAATACATTCAACAGCCAGTTCGATTGCTTCCCGCACATCCAGGATAAAGTCTTCCTTCGCTTCCGTCCAATGAATAACCGGCATGTCGCCGCGTAACACATCTGCTGCTACCATTCCTGCAAAGTTTACCGGATCTTTTGCGCTGCCAAATTGCGGGGCATAGCAGAGTTCCGCTTCTTCAAGATCATAAATCGTTGCCCCCATTTGTAACATACCTGCAATAACACTGATTCGCTTGTCAACTCCATCTACACCCAGTGCCTGTGCGCCAATCAGCCGCCCATCTGATTTGCGGAACAGAATCTTGATTGCAACCGGTTTTGCCCCGGGATAATAACCTGCATGTGAATTGGGATAGAGGTAGATTTTTTCATAGTCAGTATCATTTCGCCTTCTGAGTGTTTTTTCACTAACACCTGTCCAGGCAATAGCCCCTCCAAACAATCCAACTATGGATGTGCCTTGCGTACCGCGAAAACGGGAATTGCGTCCCGCAATAACATCAGCAACAATGCGGCCTTGCCTGTTGGCAGGCCCTGCCAATGCAATCAGGCTCCATTCACCCGTTACAAAATCCTTTACTTCCACTGCATCTCCAACGGCAAAAATATCAGGATCACTCGTGCGCATTTGTTCATCAACCCGGATGCCGCCCTTATCACCGATTGTCAGACCGGCACTTTTGGCTAATGCTATATCCGGACGAACACCTAATGCCAAGATGACGATATCTGCCGGATAAATTTTCCCGGATTTGGTTTCCACTTCAATAGCACCGGCAGCAGTTTTCTTAAATCCGCTAACGCCATCGCCCATGGCAAGATGCACACCGTGTAATTTGAGCAGATCTTCGACCATGCTTGCATGTTCCAAATCTACCGGAGGTAATACATGATCAAGCATTTCTATCAGGGTGACATCAAAACCACGGTGAACCAGGTTTTCTACCATTTCAAGCCCGATAAAGCCTCCCCCTATGACCACTGCGCGGGTCTTGGGCCGGAGTATCTGAAAACCCGAATACTTGTACATGCCGGCGAGGAATGGATTTCCCTTTTCAATCCATTCATTAATCGCTTTTGCATCCGGAACGGTTCTTACATGGAATATTCCGGGCAGTTCGATACCCGGCAAAGGTGGGCGAACAGAAACTGCTCCCGGAGAAAGTACCAGCTTATCATAAACCTGTATAGAAATTTCGCCTGTTATGGTATTGCGGAGTTTAACAAATTTTTCTTTAGGTGAAATCTCCTGTGCCTCACAGTTCGTGCGTACTTCAATATTAAACATGGACTTAAACGTATGCACACTCCCTAGCAGTAAACTCGATTCCCTTTCAATTACGCCACCAACATGGTAAGGCAGGCCGCAATTGGCATAAGAAACATAAGGTCCTCTTTCCACCATCAGTATTTCAGCCTTTTCATCAAGCCTTCTAAGTCGCGCAGCGCAGGACGCACCGCCCGCAACACCTCCTATGATTATTACTTTCATGATTTGTTGATATTTGTGGTTAAACGGTTCATGTCAATACATGCTTTCACTTTCTGTAAGCCCTCGTTATACTACCTATTTCCTGTCATCGATATTAAAATTATAAAGCAAGCAACGCTTTTGACTGATTGTAAATGATCATCAATCCCAATGCGACCTGGATGATTCCCAGAATTGCTCCAAGTAAAGCAATGACCAGTGCAACCGGTTTATAAATCAGTCGTGTCAATAGCATTACGATCAGGTTCAGTATCATGATGCCAAGCACTACGGCGCCTACCCATAATTTGGAAGACAAATCAGGTGCTACTGAGAGGAAAACAATTACCGCAGCCAAGCCATAGGGCGTTACAATTACCGGAAAAGCCAGGGGATTCATTGCCATGTTCAGTGTAGGCGATTCAACAAAATCATCACTTGGTGCATGGGGTTCAAACTGCCTGATCACGTTCTGTAAGGCAACCAGAAAAAGAATAATTCCGCCGGATAATGCCAGAATGGGTACCGGAATACCATAACTACTCAACATCCTTTGGCCAAGGAAAGCCGCCAGTAATAGTGCAATACTAGAATACAAAATTGCCCGGAAAGCAATCTGTCGCGCCAGCAATGGAGTGGCATTCTTCGTGATTCTGACAAATGGTGCAATGATCTTGAACGGCCCCAGCATCAGAAAGAGAAAAGTGAAAATCTGAATATTAAGTGACATCATCTGCTCTATTTAAATGCAATCAAATCGAAAACATCTTCCTTTCCACAACAAAATTTTATGTGATCAAATACGCATTCATACAGCGATATCGCATTATTCTGTTTTTTTTAAGAACTGTCCGGGTCGGCTAACTTCCCCGTCTTGCAGACCCGAACCCAAAAATCCATAAGTCAGCAAAGACATTCCATAGGTATTATATAACAACCGGGCTTGTTACTTGCCTGGTAGGCACACAAAAAAATACTCACCGGCATTTTTCGGTGCTTAGTAAAACTCGGGAAAGGTGCAGGCTCCGGTTATGACAATAATCATATAGCGAACTGATATATGAACAGCACTTATTAATGCGAACAAACCACATCCAGATTAATTAAGCGAAAATGGCAATGTGTTTCTACCATGACCGGATGTACATTGCATACTACTTCGCAAGGCTGAATCGGGATAGCGGAAAAGGAATGGATCATCTCCCCTGTAAGTAAGAATGGAATCCGCGCTTGCCTGACCCGAATGCTGCTGAGTCTTATAATAGCTTATCTGATATGCTATTACCAAAATAATGACATAGAACAATATGAAATGCCGCAGTCCCTGCAAAAAAAGTGATGGGAACAGACCGAAAGAGGAGCATCAAATCAATATAACGCCACCGATGATTTTTGTCATTATATAATAAGCCGGGCAATTTGAAATTTGCCAGTTGGATTTTTAGGTGGAGGTTATGCAGGAGCAAATCAGTTAAGTACCGTATTGAACCTGATTTACTACAATCCATTACCGGATTTAAAAAGATCAAAGTGCTTACGAAATAAAAAGTCTGCATTATTATGGAAAACAAACGGAACAACACTCCAGATTTTGAAATTCCAGGAGCTGGAACACTGTACAATCTACTGCGAAAAATACCTTTCTTAAACTCGCAAAGAAAAATAGCTGTTTTGGGAATCGGTATTACCTGGTTACCAATAGCAATTCTCAGCGGAATAAACGGAACACTCTTTTCAGGTGTTGAAATGCCCTTTCTCAGTGATGTGGCTATGCAGGCACGTCTGCTCCTGGCCTTGCCGATGCTGATTATCATTAAAACAGTAATAGACGATAAAGTGAAGGATGTATTAATTTACATGGGTATAGAATTTCTGAATGCAGAAGACCGGCAACAACTCATTACAAACAGATTTCGCAGGGCCAACCAACTTATAACATCAGTCTTTGCAGAAATAGTCATGTTGGTTATTGTGATAATTGCAACAGTAAGCATGGTAAAAGGCGGCATATACAGTACCCTGGAAGAAGGAACAACCTCCTGGATGGTAACAGTGGAAGATAACAGAGAGCAACTGAGTATGGCCGGTTATTGGGCAGTGCTGGTGAGCATTCCGATCATTCAACTCATAATTTTAAGATGGTTCAGTCGCTATATAGCCTGGATAATACTCCTTTTCCATATTTCGAAAAGCAACCTAAAATTAATAGCAACCCATGCTGATAAGGCCGGCGGATTAGGTATTCTTATACTGGCTCAACGAAGTTTTAATCTGTTCTTTGTTGCCATTACCATAATTTTTGCCAGCGAGTTAACGGCTACCTTGCTCCTGCATCCTGAAGCTTTCGATATGATCAGGAGTGAAGCCATCGCCTTCATTATTGTTTGCCTTTTCCTGTTGATCATCCCACTTACTTTTTTTAGCGGCAAATTGTTCAGAGTAAAAAATGAGGGTTTGCTTCAACTGGGTAATTTAAGTGCAGACCTGAGCCGTAAGTTCGAACGCGAATGGGTAAATGATGTTCCTGTTGATAAGGTACTGATGCAAAAAGAGATTGATCCTTCTCTTGTTTATGATTACTCTGAGATGTATGCTTCCTTACAGGAGTTGCGGGTAATTCCCATAACACTGCGTGATATTGCCGGAATGGCCTTCGTGCTTTTCCTGCCCTTTGTTCCCATAATTTTTATTCATTTTTCAGTTGCTGAACTGTTGCAGAAAGTTGCCGGAATCCTGTTGTAGCATTCTTCTTTCTATGAAAAGATAATACGTGCACGACCAGGGCTTTTCAAAGCAGATTTTTATCTTCGGCTAATTAGCTTACCTTTGCATGCATTATAGAGTTGGACTTCGTCCTGACGATCAAAAGATTTTAATATCTCCTCGCAGATTACTTTCTCCTTCTCACCTAATATGTAGCAAAACATAATTGCTGATTGGCAAGGATGAATGGTTTTGCACATTCACGATTAAAAGATCAAAACAGTAACATGCCATTTAAAGCATTAAATCTTTCTGCGCCTATTGTAAGCGCGCTGGAATCAAAAGGGTACGTACAACCCACAACAGTACAGGAAAAGGCCATTCCGGTTATTTTAGAAGGCCGCGATATTTTCGGAAGCGCACAAACCGGATCAGGTAAAACTGCCGCATTCGCGCTTCCTTTACTGCAACTGATGAGCAGCCAACCGTCAACACACCGTGGTGTCCGCACCCTGGTACTTGCACCAACCCGTGAACTCGCCCTACAGATTGGCGACAGTTTCCGAGATTACGGAAAACACCTTGGATTAAAACATGTTGTCATCTTCGGAGGTGTTTCACAACATGCACAAACCACCCAATTGCGCAATGGGGTTTCCACCATCGTGGCTACTCCGGGCCGTTTACTCGACCTGATGGACCAGGGATTTGTTAAACTGAACGACATTGAATTTCTTGTGCTGGATGAAGCCGATAAGATGTTTGATATGGGTTTCATCAAAGACATTAAAAAAATTGTTGCCAGGGTTCCTGCAAAACGCCAGACCTTATTTTTCTCTGCAACGCTTCCGCCGGAAATCAAACAACTGGCTGCATCGCTGCTCCATGATCCGGTTACCGTAGAGGTAAAACCTGCTCCGGGATCAGCAGTTTTGGTAGAACAGAAGCTTTACTATGTAGATAAAATCAATAAGACCGCTTTGCTTTGCGATATCATTCGTGAAGAAAAGATTCATCATGCGCTGGTATTTACCCGTACCAAACATGGCGCGGATAAACTGGTAAAGGCATTGAGCATTAAAGGCATCAGGGCCGCTGCCATTCATGGCAACAAATCGCAGAATGTGCGTCAGCGTGCACTCGATGATTTCAAAACCAAACGCATCACGATCCTGGTGGCAACAGATGTTGCTTCCAGGGGTATTGATGTGAAGGAGCTTCCCTATGTTTTCAACTACGATCTTCCTGACCAGGCCGATTCCTATACACACCGTATTGGCAGAACAGGCCGTGCAGGCGCCAGCGGTTTTGCATTTTCCTTTTGCAGTGCTGATGAGCGACTGTTGCTGAAGGATGTTCAAAAAGCCACCGGCAAACAGATTCCGGTTGCCGAACATGCCTACATGATGAATTTAAGTCAGCTTGGACATCCGCAAAAATCTGTGGCTACCCATCAGTCACGTTCAGGTGGTAATAGCAATAACAGTTTCAGTAAGCGGAGACGTTTTTCGAGGTCGTAAGGCAATATTGCCTCCAATGCCATTTCGAACTACAAGGAAATGACCTGTAGTGTGACCCGGCTTCTTATAAAATGTAAAAATCCCGAATCTGCTTCGGGATTTTTTATTTACGATCGGCTTCAATAACCACAGGGCAACTGAAGAATAAACAATCTAAGACGAATACACAGCCCGGATGGAATATCCTGGATTGGCTTTATCCCCGATTTTGCAGTCGAAGTTTGATGTTGATTACTCAAGGATGAATTCCAACTGCTATCCAGTAGAGAAAACCATATAATCATTATCCGGTAGTAGTTTCATGGATAGATATTGGATTTCAAAGCAAGAGATGTAAAAAAATGTAATCAGTAAGAATTCCTTAACCTGCATAATTACTAATAACCCTTACTCAAAAAAGATTTTATAACTTCTGAAAGACCAACTGCAAAATCCAGGTTCAGATAAAGAAAGGCGGAAATCTATGAAAAACGTTTCATCAGGCATTTCAGCATCAGACCGCGCCATCCAACCATTTCTCTTAGCGCCTTAGCGTCTTGGCGCTAAATCATAGTTGATTTTACTTCATAGTGATATAGCGATTTATTATGAGCGCGAAGACGCGAAGGCGCGAAGGGTGCGAATTTGTTCAACCCGTATTTTGCAGTCGAAGTTTGATGCTGATTAATTCTGGATGAATTCCAACTGATATGCAGTAGAGAAAACCATAGAATCCTTATCCAGTAACCGTTTCAAAAATAGATATAGGATTTCAAAGCAAGTGATGTAAAAAAAGTAAACAGTAAGAATTCCTTAACCTGCATAATTGCCAATAGCTCTTACTCAATAAAGTTTTTAAAAATTCTAAAAGGCCAACTGCAAAATCCTGGTTTATCTAATCACAACGCCGGAATTCCAACCTGAGCAATAGTCGCTATTGGCATTGAATTAAACCTGCAGGCTTTGAAGTTATCGGTTAAATCTGTGTTATATATGTACTGTCTAATTCAATGCCGTGTATTCACCTTTTCATATACCTTCTTCAACCCTTCCACTACCTCCGCCACCGCCGGGCATATCATGGAGTTGTGATAGGTAATGCCAAGCTTCTGAATAATCTTACGTTGCTGCGTATGCGGATAATCGCGACAGGCGCCCGGCCGGTCTTCATAAACGCTGCAATAATTATCAGCGCCTAAAAACGGGCAGGGCATTTTTTTGAATACATAATCCCGGTCTTCATCAATTCTCAGATACCTTTCTGTAAAATCAGCGGGCCGTTGATTGAAATGTTCCGCCAGCCTTTCAATGTCTTTTGACTTCAGCAAGGGCCCGGTGGTACGGCAACAATTGGCGCATTGAAGGCAATCAATATGTTCAAATGCGGCATCATGCAACCGGTTGGTGACCTGGTCAAGATCGGCAGGCTTACGTTTCTTTAGCTGCTCCAGGAATTTCCTGTTCTCCTTTTGTTTGCTTTTTGCATTTTCTAAAAGCTTAAGGTAAGATGGATTCATATTCAGCTTTTGGAGTCATTAATGGTCAGGCAGTACAAAAACTCACTCTTCGAGAAAAACCATTCACCTGCCTTGTATTCATTCCATCCTTAACACTACGGAGAAGATTTCTTTCTTCTGAAAATGTATACCTGCTTATCGGAGGTGCCTCTGAACTGACTAACCTGTTCATCCCAGTAAAAATCAGCAGGACCATTGCCGGGTGGGATTTCCATCACACCTTTAACATCATAATGGGCAGTGGTGTAAGTATTCACCCATTCCAGAATTTTTTGCGGTGACTCATCCCGCACCAACCAGGATTGCGGAATACGGCAAAAAATAAGCACTTCAGGTTGTTGCGCCTCAATTTCTGCAATCATCTCTTCCTGCATCTGCAAATTGAATTCCTGATTTTCCATCAGGCTATAGGTATAGATGTAACCTGTGGCAGAAAGCCGGTCGGCATAAAAGTAAATCTGCGGTTCTGAACCAAGAATGGCAACACGGTCTGTTTCAGCAGTGCTATTTTTTACATAACGACCTATGGTAACTGATTCCGGAAATGGATTATTGCCATAAATACTACGTGAAACTGCAAACATACTTTGTTCAAAAAGGTACCACCGCAAAGGTATAATACCTGCCAAGCTCGCAATTATGAAAAGCAGGATGGCGGCACCCGGAGCTCCAATAATCTTACTCTTGCCGGAAATCCATTTAGCTGTGGAATCTATGGCAAAAGCGATTAAAACTGAAAATACGGGCAGGAACAGGACAAAATAATGCTGCCTGAAATACAAACCCGGGAGCACCGATACCAAAGAAAAAATGGCGAGCATTGTAATGAATAACTTTGTTTGAGATTTATAGCTGCCTGCCCAAAGCAACAGCCAACCCAAGGGTGCCAGCAGCCACAGGATCAAGAAATCGTTTTGTAACCCGTCCAGGTTTACCCGCAGGTTTGCCCATCCCCTGCCCAGGCTTTCAGCGCCTGCGTATTGGCTTCCATAATTCATGGTCCAGAACCAGAACCGGTCGAAAGTACCGGCCAGGTACATCCATAGAAAAAGCATAGCAAGTGGAAGAATGATCCCTGCAGCAAGTACTGTTGCGGAAAGCATCCACCTGTTCCATTTTCTTTTCTGTATAAAAACCTGGTCGTAGAGGAAAAATAATCCGCCAAAAGCGGCGAAGAAAATACCGGATTGTTTCATTAATACACAAAGTCCTAACAACAAGCCGCTGATAAATAATCGCAATGTGCTTTTACTTTCCAAGGCCATCAGCAACTGGAATATTCCCGCCACCGCAAACAGCATCACAAAATGGGTGGCATGGGCAGCGCTTCCCAAAACGGCAGGGCTCAGGCTAAGCAATGCGTATGTTGCAGAAGCAAAAACGGCAATTTCGTTTCCGAGGAACCTGCGTGCAGCGACAAAAATCAATAAAACCGTTCCCAGATTTATCAGCATGAAACCGGCATGTATGCCTTCAGCCGATTGTCCGAATACCATCATAATCAATGCATACATCATGGATGTACCCGGAAATTTCATGTTGTAGGCCATCTCAAATGGCGCATAGCCTTTGAGCAATAGCTGGCCCATATAGGCATACTCTCCTTCATCGCGTTCGAGTGGAAGTGCCAGTAACCGAAGTCTGACTCCAACAACCAGAAGCACTGCCATGGCAAGCAGTAAACCAGGCCATACAGATTTCCCTGCAACTGCTGCCGGTTCAGGCTGCACAGAGATGGGCTGGGAAATTTGCCTGTTACGTTTTGACATGAATACTATTGAAGGCGCCGAAGTTAATACAGATAGATATCAAAAAGCAATTGACTAACAGAAAGAAAGCACCATAGGGAAAGACTTAGATCAGAAAGCAGCATGGATTGTCTATCCTGTTGCATTTACCGTACCTCAGACTTTGCCATCAAAAATCTGGTCCAGCAGTTTATTTAATTGTTTTACTTCCTTTTCCGAAAGGTTGTGCAAAACACCTTCTATTTCCTTATCCCGCTTTTTAATCCGATCGAGCAATTCAATACCTTTCTTCGTAATGGTAATGTCAACATGGCGGCGGTCCTTTTTATTCAATTTTCTATCCACGAGGTTCATCTTGCGTAACCGCTCCACAATGCGTGACACATCGCTGTTCTTATCAATCATTTTTTCTTTGAGCAAATTCATATTCGCAGCCCCGGGATGTTGAATTTTGAGTATGCGGAGTGCGTAAAACTGTTGCCAGGTAATACCAAAACTACCCAGGTGCTGCTGGTAGTAGTATTCCATCCAACGGCAGGTGAAAAAAATTCCGGCAATTGCCTTCTGGTATTCATTCTTATATGAAGTGTTACCCAACGCTTTTTCAATGTTTCCCATACCATGCTGTGTTACGGCAAATATATGTGATCACATTAAATGTTTAAACAAATACTTTTATTTTTGTTTCGGAATTGGGGAACTATGTAATAACTTCGCCGCACGAAAGTGCGTGTAAGGCCCGGATAACTGTTCCGGGGAAGCAGCGTACAACGGGGTCATCTATAAAAATCAAATCCAGCCAGTGAATCAACGGAAAATCAGGAAAGTAGGTATACTCGGATCAGGCGTTATGGGAAGCCGTATTGCCTGTCACTTCGCAAACATTGGTGTGCAGGTATTATTGCTGGATATGGCGCCCAATGACCTTACTGCAGAAGAAAAATCAAAAGGGTTAACCATCGAACATCCTGCCGTACGAAACAGGATTGTTAACAATGCCTTGCAGGCTACTCTGAAATCAAAACCTGCGGCTGTCTACACTTCCATGGTATCCAAACTTATTACCACCGGTAATTTCACCGATCACCTGAAAGATATTGCCGGTTGCGACTGGGTGATGGAAGTGGTAGTCGAAAACCTTGATATTAAAAAGAAGATTTACGACGAGGTTGAAAAGTTCAGGTCGCCGGGCACCCTGGTATCCTCCAACACCTCCAGCATACCCATACACCTGATGGCGGAAGGACGAAGTGCCGATTTTCAAAAACATTTTTGCGGCACTCACTTTTTTAATCCGCCCCGCTATTTAAGGTTACTTGAAATTATACCCACCCCTGCCACAGACCCGGAAGTGATCAGTTTCCTGATGGAATACGGCGACTTATTTCTGGGAAAATCGACAGTGCTTTGTAAAGACACGCCCGCTTTTATTGCC
>CAZGBP010000014.1:0-51236 GCA_964524035.1 uncultured Bifidobacteriaceae bacterium | reverse complement strand
CACAGGTGTCGCAATCGGCATAGGCAAACACTGTATAACTTCCCTTTGTGAGGTACTTGAATTCATAAACTCCGTCAAAACTCGTTCTTGTATCCATACCATAAAATCCCTCATCGCCGAATATGAGGTACACCCGCTCTTCCGGTGCATAATACGTAGCCTGCAAATTGCCGGCTCCATTGTAATCTTCAATCTTAATCTTGCCATGCAAGATGGCGGTTCCTCCTTCACCCGGGCTATTCTTGCAAGAACTGATCTGAAACATAATGCCAACCCAGAGAATAAAAAGCGGCAGGATTCTAATTTCGGATTTCAAATTTATCAGCGTAGTTTAAAGTATGAATAATTTCTTTGACCAAATTGAATTGCCGGTTTTTACCGACAACACATAAATTCCTGAAGGCAAATTCCCGGTTTCTAAATAGGTCTCTGATCCTGTAGTTTCTTGTTTCAACAATTGCAGGCCAAACAAATTATACAAAGAGACGGAAACAGGTTGATTCTGAATCTCATTTCCGAACTGAACAAAAATTACATCGCCTCGCTGCTCAGCCACAACCGCTAAAGGGTTACTTGCAACGGATTCAATGCCTACATTGCAGTTTGGGGTGTACTCATAGCCAGGTGAGCCTTCCGGGCAACCTGTAAACCAGTTGGAATAGCTGTTCATATTGCCGGTTGCACTTAAAAGTTCCAATGTATAATCGCCACCATCCGCACCGGCTGGCCAGTCACCGTCGTCGTCATAAACCAATGAAAAAGTAAGCTTCCCCTGAAAATTGAATATCCTGACCAACTCTCCGTCGTTACTTAGATTAAAATCAAAAGGCCCCACATAATTCGTCACATCAGGATGCCGGACCTTGAACTTGGCTGTATCATGCACAAGCACCAATCGTGCCCCGGACGCAATTTGTGTATTCACAGGAAAGAAATAGGGGTTATCATCATTGCTGTCCTTGAAACTCCATCCGGTTAAATTGATGCCTCCTGTTGAACGGTTATAGAGTTCGACCCAATCGCCTGAATCAAGTAAGGTATCAGAATTGTAATTTATTTCTGAAAAAACAAGTGGATCATTGCAAGGGATGAATGCTTTCCCCGGTGACCCCTTCATGCAACCTACAAACCAATTGGAAGGGGTATCTGGAGCGATAAACGGATCAAGAAGTTCTAAAGTTCTGCCGGTTCCGTCTGCACCTTCCGGCCACGGTAAGGTATCGGTATAACTCATATAAAGTTTTAGCAAACCGGTATTATCAAAAAGCCTGACTTCATCTGCGTCATTTCCGAAGCTAAAGTCCATTTCACCGAGATAATTGGTAACCAGCGGAAATTGTCCCGTGAATTCTGCAATGTTATTAACTACCACCAGCCTTGTATTCGATGCAAGCATAGTGCCTGCTGGAAAGGTGAAGAGGTTGGCGTTATTGTTGTCTTTGAGAAACCAACCACCAAGATCAACGGAGGAGGAACCAAAATTGTAAATTTCTACCCAATTGCTCGAATTTGTTGTTGAATCTGAATTATAATTAAGCTCTGAAAAAGTAAGAGATTGGGAATTAACGTGCCCTCCGGCAACGGCCAGTATCCCTAAAAGGAAAATCAAACGTCGTATCATATCATTCAAAGTCTAAAAGTGTTTACAGTGGCAATCGGCTAATTTATTCAATTTAACCAAAACTTAACGTTATTAATATCCTCACATTGAATTCGTTACTTTTACTCCCTAATTGCGTAAAGTAATGAACGTTCCGGAATACATCTGTAAACTTTTATTAAGAAATGAAAAGGTGGTGATTCCAGGTTTTGGTGCACTGGTGGCAACCTATGCACCGGCAACTATTCACCCTACACAGCATTTGTTCCAACCACCGCACAAATCGCTTTCATTTGATAAGGATGTGGCAGCGCAGGATGAACTTTTGATCTATTACATTTCTAACTATGAGGGGATCAGTTTACAGGCTGCAAGGAAAATGGTTTCCGATTTCGTTACGGCAATAGAGCTGGATCTGGTTCAAAAAGGCAGTTATCTTGCTCCCGGCATAGGAAAATTCTATTATGATATTGAGAAGCAACAACAATTTCTTGCTGACAATACCAATAACTTCTTATTAAGCTCCTATGGACTGAATGATTTTATTTCAGCACCCGTTTTACGGCCGGAAAACATATTAGGCTATGCTCAAAAGGCAGTTGCGCCTGCCAGAAAAAAAAGAAAAATCATTTGGTTCAGGTTTTAGCAGTAAAGAAGTTAAAACCGGGGGCTGTAGATTCTGCCTGCAGATACGCCCTTAATACTTCCTGTAAAAGCAATAGTTAATTCAGGACCACCGGCAAGTGGATTTATTTCAGATAAACTGCCCATGTTAAAGTCATAGCTGATTCCGAAGGCAAGATCACCCATATCAATACGAAGCTTCGGAATCAGTGCATCTCCAACACGGTAATAGCCCCCCAGGTAGAGTGCATAGTTGGCCGCAGCGTTTTTGGCAAGCACAATTTTCAGATCAGCACCAAGTAATAGTTCACTTATTTTGCCTTGTTGCGAGAAAGCAATTCTCGGTTCAATTTCAAGCATATCGGAAAGAGACCGTGCCAGCCCGGTATTGATTACAAATTTTCTGTGAACTACTGAATGCTCAATTCCATAGTAACTCAGCGAGGGTTGATTAATATGAAAAACCGACATGCCCAAATTGAAGTGCGTCCTTTCATTGAGGTAGTTATATTCCGCCCCGATGGAAAGGTCAGCATATCCGGCACTATTGGTTGTGGGCAAGTCTGTTGTTGTACCTCCGTTAAAATTTTCGTCAAAGGTTAACTTAGTTACATCAAATGAAGTGCTTGCAAATCCTCCAAGGATGCCCATGCCGATGTAATGGGAAAAATCAGCGCCGAAGTTTTTGTGATAGGATAGACAAGCTTCTATGTAGTTTGTTGAATAATCCGCATCACCTGCCTTATCTGCAAAATCCATTATCGCAAAACCAAATATGTTGTTCTTGTTTCTTCCAACAGGAACATTGAGATCTAAAGCACCTGACAATGTTTTGTATGGCTGTGTGATTTCTTTCCATTGACTTCTGTAAATGCCGGTAAGGCGATAATTGTCTTTAAAAAAACCGGTTCGGGCAGGATTTAATAAAACAGGCATTTCATAAATCTGTGAAAAATGGCTGTCCTGAGAAAAAGCTGCCGCAATTGTGCAATAAAATGTCACAACGGTTAACAGAAATCGTGATTTTATATATCGGCTGATGTAACTCAACGGTAAATTCCTGTTGTGAATAATTGATTTGAAATGTGTTTTTTGATCTTTTCCATAGCTAACTATCGGACTAAAGTACTGCATTACCTGAGTAGTGTAATATTCCCTTGTTTCATTACAGGCCGGTCACTGCCGCAGGAAGCTTGCAATGTATAAAGGTATACACCGGCCGGCATGGCTGCACCTTTATAGGTGCCATCCCATCCGGACTCCATTTCATCTGATTCAAACAACATTTTTCCCCAGCGGTCAAAAATCCGGAAATAGGCAATATCGATAATTCCATTGCTACGAACATACAAAACATCATTGTGGCCATTGTTGTCAGGGGTGAATGCATTTGGAATGTAAAGTGCATCAGCTGTACAAGAAACGAAAAGGGTAACTTCATCACCGGCAGTGCAACCCGCAGAATCTGTTATGGTAACTGTATAAGTGGTTGTGCCGGACGGCGTTGCCACAGGGTTTAAGCAATCTGCGCAACTTAGGTTTTCCGACGGGGTCCAGGAATAACTGCCAGCCGATGCAGTAGCGGTTAACTGAAATGGATTCCCGGCTGAAATAGTTGCATCATCCCCGGCGGATATAATCGGTTCCGAGATAATTACTTTAACCTGCAAAGTATCTGAATAACAAATACCGTCAGAAATGATTACAGAATAAGTTGTGGTTTCAATTGGCGCCGCTACCGGGTCTTTAACAGTTGCATTATCCAGCGATTCAGCGGGGGACCAGGTATATTGACTCCCTCCGCTCGATATCAATTGTACAGTTTCACCTTTGCAAATGATCGTATCGCTGCTCACAGTTGCTGCCAATGGAGGTACTAGTTCAAGATGAACCATATCTGAGTCGCTGCATTGATTCCCGTCCGTAACATAGACCGTATAGGTAATACTCCCTGTAATTGATGCAATAGGATTGTAAACCGTATCTGAAGAAAGCGACGTAGCGGGTACCCATAAGAAATGTTCTCCTCCTGTTGCCAGCAGTTCGACACTGTCTCCAAGGCATACCAATTGATCCTCACCGGCATAGGCTGTGGGAATTGGATTTACAGTTACGATCACCGTGTCCCAGTCATTACAACCATTTTCGCCGGTAACTTTAACAATGTATGCCGTAGTTGCAGATGGAGCCGCAACGGGATTTGATAAGGTACTGTCACTTAATGAACCAGTTGGATCCCACAAATAGGAAATGCCACCGTTTGCATTAAGCATAACACTACTGCCTTCGCAAATTGCCGTATCGGAACCCGCCGTCGCCGGTGGTAAAGGCATTACAATAATATCTACAGAATCTGAATTGAAGCATCCGGAAGAGTCAGTACCGGTTACTGTATAAGTAGTATTCTGAGCAGGCGATGCAATCGGATTTGCTATGTTAGGATCGGAAAGCGAAACGGAAGGGCTCCATGAATAGGAGCTTGCTCCGGTAGCATATAATTGAACCACGTCATTTAAACAAATCATGGTATCTGTTCCTGCATCAACGGCCGGCAATTCATTTACCTGTAGAATAACAGTATCGGTAAAACTGCAGTTTGCGGTAATACCGGCTGTAACAGTATAGACAGTGGTTGTGGTAGGAAAAGCGATTGGATCGGCAACCAGGGGATCACTTAGAGTGGACTCCGGCAACCACGCGTATTGGCTTCCTCCTGTTGCATGAAGTGTGATACTATCCCCTTGACATATCGCGGTATCAATGCCGGCATCTACCAATCCCGCTGAAATGACCATTATCTGCACCGAATCAATATTAGAACACCCTGTGGTTGATGTTCCGGTTACATAAAAGGTAACCGTACTGTCTGGAAAAGCTTGTGGCATTGCACCAGCAGGCTGATCGAGAAATGCTTCCGGTAACCAATAATAGTCAACTGCCCCGGTTGCGGATAGTTGAATCGTATCACCCGCACAAATTGAACTGTCTTCCCCTGCATCAACCGCAGGGAGTTCCAATACATGAATAGTGATAGTTGCAGTATCAGAACAGTTATTGTCTGCAGTACCCGTTACTGTATAAGCGGTTGTTTCAGATGGAAAGGCAATGGGATTGCTGCTATATTGATTGCTGAGTGTGGCGGATGGTTCCCATACATAGGAAACAGCACCTGATGACATTAATTGTACTGAATCGCCTTTACAGATCGAAGTATCATCCATTAATGCAATTATGGGATTTGCATTAACATAAATTAATACGGAATCGATACCCGGACACTGGCTTTCGGGATTTACCGTTACAGTATACATCGTGGTAACCAATGGAAATGCAAGTGGATCCGGTATGTTAGCAGCACTCAAGCCATCAATTGGCAGCCAGCTGTATTTATCGCCACCGGTGGCTTGCAGAAGGGTGGTATCTCCATAACAAATAGTGTCATCAATGCCGGCGTTGACAGAAAGCACATCAAAAATATTCACCCAAATGGAATCACTATTCTGGCATTCGTTATAATCAATAGCTGTTACAATATACTGCGTACTCACCAATGGGAAGGCCAGTGGATTGCTTACAATTGAGTCAGAAAGTGTTGATCCCGGCGACCAGGTGAAACTTTCACCACCACTTGCTGATAGCTGTACCGAGTCTCCGGCACATATTGAGGTATCAACTCCCGCATTAACCTGTGGTAATGGAAGAACCGTTATAGGCAAAGAGTCAGTGGCCAGGCAATTATTGGAATCAGAAATCGAGTAAATAATTACATGCGTCCCTTCCCCTGCAAGTAAAGGGTCAAACAGATTACCGCTGATACCGTTACCTGAAAGGATTCCGCCATCAGGTATTAATTCGAATGTTATGGGAGGGGCATTTGCACACAGGATTGAATCACCTGTTGAGACAAATACTGATGCAGGAGCAAAAATCGTGGTAGAGGTCGTATCACTACCCGAACAACCAAATGAATCCGAATAAAAATAAATGATTGTGTAGGGACCACCGGGAATTAGACTGTCCGGATGAAACAAACTATCGGTAACGCCTTCACCATAAAAAAAACCTCCCGTTGGTGTTGCTGTTAAGAGAACATCATTACTATTTGTGCAGTATGATCCTTCTAAACCGCCGATAACCACTTCCGGAATGGGTAGTACCATCGTTGTCATGGAATCAACAGCACTGCAACCCAAAGAATCGGTTACTGTTAAATAGAAGACTGTATTGACCGGTGGAGTGGCTACCGGTTGTTGTAAGGTGTCATTATTCAGGTACTCCGAAGGGGACCATAAATAATTGCTCCCTCCAGCACCATGCAGTGTTATCGAAGTGCCTGCACAAATAAAAGTGTCATTACCGGCATCCGCAGTGGGTAGTGGTACAACCCAAATGATTAGCGTATCTGAGGCATGACAACCGTTTAAATCACTGCCCGTAACAGTAAATGCTGTTGTTAATAAGGGAAAAGCAAATGGATCCTGCGCGGTGCTGTCACTTACCAGGCCTGCCGGCTGCCATGCATAGTGTAATGCACCCTGTACATCAAGCTGTATTGTATCTCCTTGGCAAATCGTCGTATCATTCCCTGTGCTGACTTCTGGGATTCCATAAACATGAATACTCTTTTTTACGGAATTGGTACACCCATTTTCAGTTGTAATAGTAAGGCGAACGTTATAATCACCGGCAGCTTTGTAAATATGGAAGGGATTCCTTTTTATGGAAACATTCGCCCCGCTGGCAGGGTCATCAAAATTCCATGACCATGCGATTATTGAATCCTGTGAAGTCGATAAATCAGCAAAAAAGGTCGAATCATTTACACAGGCCGAATCAACTAGTGCAAAGTCAGCTTGCGGATCAAAAAGAAGAAGGGTATCAGAGAAAGTGGCATTGCAACCTTGTTTGCTGATTACTGTTAGCGAAATGGAATACATGCCGGCTTCATCAAAATAATGTGTTGGATTTGCTATTATTGAGGTGTCTTGATTGCCTGAAAGCGGATCACCGAAATTCCATAACCAGGCATTAATAGAATCCTGAGGTTCACTTTCGTCAAAAAATAACACATTCGAAGTATCGCAGACAATCATCGGCAAAAACGTGAAGAAGGCCTGTGGTGTACAGTTTATTTTAATCTGTTGTGTATCAGCAGCAAAGAGCCCGTTGCTGTCTGTAACGGTTAATATCACGTCAAAAACACCACAGGTGTCATATATAAAAGTCGGACTATAGGTTGTATCAGGCTCTGAACTTATTCCTGATTGCCAGTTAAACGTCAGTTCACCTTCGCCGGTTGAATTATTGATAAAGGATACAGTGGCAGGATTACATAAAGAATCCGAAAATACAGGACTGAATGAAGCAACAGGCTGAGCAGCAGCAATGATTACTGAGCAACAGACCTGAATGATTGAAGCAACTATAGCAAGGTAAATGCTTTTCATTTTTTGCGGCAACAGAAGGTGTAAAGTAAGTGAAAAGAGCGCACATGAATTTTGCCTGCAAGCCTGTTGAAATCGGTTGCCCACGAAAAATGTGCGCTACTGAAAAGTTTGGCGCTACTGGTAACTGCTCAAAATGTTATTGGCCATACCACTGCTGAATAACTTGCAATGCAGGTTTATTTTGGGGCGTAAAATCGAGGTGTAAAGGTACATCCGGAGGAGTGTGGGCGTCGAACCATTTCCAAAAAAATCCACCCGCAATCCATGGTTCATTCCAGAATTTTTGAAACAGGGCTTCATAGGCATTCTGTTGCCCCAGCAGATTTGTCTTGCCGGATGAATAAGATTCCCAGGGTTTGCTGGTTGCATAATCTATGCTGCGGTAGCCATACTCTGTAAACAGAATGGGCTTCTGTTTCAGTGCTGAGAAATCCTTCATTTGCCGGTAGTGTGGTTCCCATTGCTGCAAAAGCTCATCAATTGGCGGGGTTATGGAATCTGAAAGCGGGAAATAGGCATTAATACCCATTACATCTAACTTATCCCAGTAAGGAAATTCCCGGTAGGTGTCCCAGTTTTCAGCATAGGTAAGCTTCCCACTAAAAATTTTTCTTGCCGAATCAAGTAAGTTTTCCCAATAATTTTTTCTGACATGGGCAAAATTGCTGAGCTCCGTTCCAAGACAAAAGTAGGCTACCTGCAAAGAATCGGCAATACGAAGCAACCGGAAGATGTACGACGAATATTCATTTTCAAATTGCAACCAATCTTCCGGGGATTCAAACGATAGTTCACCGGTGAACTTTCCATCACTTAGCCACAATTGTGGCTTAATCATCACCTGCATATTTTCTGTATGGGCTAATTTGATGCAGGCTGCAATACCTGCCGGACGTTCACCCCACCACTGAAAGTCTTCATCATAATAGACCTTCGTCTTTCCCTGTTGTACAAAAGCAAAGGGCAATAAACAAACAAAGTTAACATGTAATGAATCCAGTTTTTTGAATTCGGTCGCATCAATAGGAGCAGAGGATCCAACCAGGCTAACTCCCTTAATCTTCCCGCTGTCAACAGAAGCTTTGGAAAATGTTGCATCCGGTGCACGCTGCTTTCCGGTCTTGTCGACCGAACAGGATAATAGAAAGAAGGCGAGCAATGAAAAAACAGTTACTTTGAATTTCAACGGGCAGCGGTTTTAAAATTCATGACGTCCGACGAAATTAGCGCGGTTTAGCCTGCTATATAATGCTGACATTCATCCCGGAATCTCCTTTTTAAGCATCGCATTGCAGGATTAATCCCACTGCAGGCAGGGTTAAACCGGCACCAGTCGAACTTATAAAGATTAATTTGTAAAATTATAGATTCCTTTTTATAGCAAGTGGAATCACTGTTGTTATCGAAAGTCAGTATCCTCAGACACAACTTTTAATACTGCTGCAAGGTGAATTACGAAAGCAGCACAGCAGAATCAATTCAAATTGTCACCCGTTTTTTTTAAGCCATTAACTGCATCAGCCCAGTGAGAAATTTTTAGTGGCTTCTGCTTAACTTGCAGCAGTACGTTTGTACGGTAAAAATAAATCATTTATCCTGCTAAAATATTTTACTTTAAGTTGAAACCCGCTCCTGGTGGGCTTCAGCCCACATTAGTTGGACATTAGTGATTTCTTTTTATTTGTACGGAAGATTAATTTTTGTGTAAATCCCAAACTAATGCAGGTAAGCGGCAATATTGTCAATGTAGTGTTGAAGCAGATTTTTCCTGGTGAGATCACCATTGAGAATGGAATAATCAAGAAAATAAGGCGATTGGAAGGGATGAAATTTCAACATTACATTCTACCGGGATTTGTTGATGCGCATGTGCATATAGAAAGTTCTATGCTGGTACCTTCTGAGTTTGCAAGGATTGCAGTGATTCATGGAACGGTGGCTACGGTATCGGATCCCCATGAGATAGCCAATGTGCTGGGCATAGCAGGCGTTGAGTATATGATTTCAAATGCTTCCAGGGTTCCTTTCCATTTTTGTTTTGGAGCGCCTTCTTGTGTGCCGGCAACAAATTTTGAAACCAGTGGAGCAACACTGGATGAAAGGGCAGTGGAGCAATTGCTGCAAAAAAAGGAAATCGGCTATCTCTCGGAAATGATGAATTATCCGGGGGTATTGGCATCGGATGAATCCGTAATGAAAAAAATAGCCGCGGCAGCGAGATTGAAGAAGCCGGTTGATGGACATGCCCCCGGACTAACCGGTATTGCCGCAGAGAAATACATTGCTGCCGGAATTTCTACCGACCACGAATGTGTATCGTATGAAGAAGCACTTTTTAAGCTCAACCATGGAATGAAAGTGTTGATCAGGGAAGGCAGCGCTGCAAAAAATTTTGATGCTTTAGTTCCCTTGCTGAATGACTATCCCGACAGAATCATGTTTTGTTCGGATGACAAGCATCCGAACGACCTTGTCAAAGGCCATATCAACGAATTGGTCTGCAGGGCAGTCTCTCAGAATATTGAGTTCTGGAATGTACTCCGCGCTGCAATACTGAATCCGGTGATTCATTATAATTTATCCTGCGGCCTTCTTAATGAGGGGGATTCTGCAGATTTTATTCTGGTAAACGACCTGGAGCATTTCAAGGTGCTTCAAACTTATATCAAAGGGCAAAAAGTTGCAGAGAATGGAAAAAGTCTGCTTCAGCAGGTTGATGCACCAATAGTGAATAAGTTCAATCATAATACATTAAGCCCGTCAGACTTCCGGATTAAGCTGGATCCTGTTATGCATTTCGGCATGAATGGAGATGCAGACCCCAAAAAATTTGAAGTAAAAGTTATCAGGGCTGAAGATGGGCAACTGGTTACCGGCATAACGATGATACCGCTTTCAAACGTAGTGGATGATGAAGGGTGCGTTCAACCTGATATCAGGAATGACATCTTGAAGATTACGGTCGTAAACCGGTATGTTGATGCACCGCCTGCAATGGGTTTAATTACTAATATCGGAATAAAAACCGGGGCCATAGCCTCTTCCGTAGCTCATGATTGCCACAACATAATCGCAACCGGTGTTTCAGATACGTTGCTTTGCAAAGCTGTGAATGCGCTTATTCGTTCCAAAGGCGGCTTAGCATGGGTGAGTGAAACAGAAGAACTTGTGCTGCCGTTGCCGGTTGCCGGAATAATGACCAATGCAGATGCCTTCAGCACCGCGAAAAGGTATGAAGAAATTGATGCAAAAGCGAAGGCGTCGGGGTCTGTGCTTGCTGCCCCATTCATGACTTTGTCATTTATGGCGTTGTTAGTCATTCCCCGCCTGAAACTAAGCGACAAAGGTTTGTTCGATAGCAACCTTTTTGCATTCGTTCCTCTTGTTGAGCCGATCGGCTGAAAAAAACCAGGGTTGTTTACTGTCTTTTTAACGGCAGACGCGTGCTGTACCGGGATTTTTTAGTGCAGTTATCTTCAAAAGATCAATTTAAAGTTGAAAATTCGGTAGTATTGTCGCTCAATGATTCTAGAATGTAATAAGCGCCAATTGAGGCTCCTCATAGCGGTTTGCCCTTTGGTAATTATTTTAATGCTGCTGGGTAGCCCTGAAATTATGTATGCACAGCATAATCAAGAATCACATGTCTACGAGATTTACAGGGGTAATGATAAGATTGGGCAGGTTGTAGCAGTTGAGATTTCTGAAGGCAGCAGGAAAGTAATCCGAATTGAAACACATATTGATGTAAGAGTGCTCTTTACCGTTAAAGTTGATGTTGTGGTGCGGAATGTCTTTGAAGCGGAAGTGCTCACAGAAGCATCCGTTCGAAGAGTGATAAATGGCAGCGTTAAAATTAACAACACCATTACCCGTACCGATAAAAAGTATCAAATGGTCAATATGAACCATGACACTTCTTATTATGCAGGCAGTATCGGAAAGTGTGTCTCGCAGCTTTATTTCGATGAACCGGTTAACCTATCATCTGTTTTTTCAGAAGCATTCCTGAAACAGGTACCACTTCAGAAGTCGGGTACCTCCACCTATCAGTTAAACTTGCCCGACGGGAATATAAATCACTATACGTACGTTAACGGTGTTTGCACTTTGGTGACCATTGAAACCTCACTGGCCACTGTTAAACTGAAATTAGCAGGAATTTCTGAGAAGTAATGACAGGTTTTGCCAGGTTTTCAACAAAATGTCCGATTACCAGCATTTTATCTATTGGACACCAAGTCACTATAATGTTAGCAAAAAAGAGCGCCTGCTTTGTTTTTCCAATGCCAATAACTATCTTTGCCGTCCCGAATTTTAAAATCATTTAGCATTTACGATGCCAAACAACTATGAAACGGTAGTCATTTTCTCACCACTTCTTGCAGAAGAAGATGTGAAGCGAGAGATTGCCAAAATTACCAAAACGGTAACAGATGCCGGCGCAACCATTGTCGAAGAACGCAACTGGGGTCTTCGCCAGCTGGCATATCCGATCCAGTCAAAATCCAATGGTATTTACTTTATCATGGAATTTTCAGGTCCCTCCACGCTGATCAGTAAGCTGGAAGTGGAATACAAAAGGGATGAAAATATCATCCGTTTCCTCACCGTGAAACTAGACAAATACGGCATCGATTACAATGACCGGCGCCGCAAAGGGTTAGTTGGAAAAAAGAAGGACACCAAAGATGAAAAAGAACTCAACGGCGTTTCAGCCGAAGCCTAAGCGCAGAACAACGGGGAGCGGGAATAAGGAGATAAAATATCTCACTGCACCTAAAATTGTAAAAAGGCAAAAAAAGTATTGCCGTTTTAAGAAGAACGGAATAAAGTATATTGACTATAAGGAAACAGAATTCCTGTTGAAATTTGTCAATGAACAAGGCAAATTACTGCCTCGCAGGCTATCCGGCAATTCACTAAAGTACCAGCGCAAAGTAGCGGAAGCCATTAAGCGTGCCCGGCAACTGGCATTAATGCCTTATGTAACAGACCTTTTAAAGTAAACGGATCATGGAACTCATATTATTGCAAGATGTAGATAAGTTGGGCAGGGAAAATGAACTGGTAAAGGTTCGTCCGGGTTTTGCCCGGAATTACCTGATTCCGCGCAGGTTAGCAGTAGTTGCTGACGCAGGACAGAAGAAAATGTTGGATGAACGGATGAAGCAGGAAACTCGCCGTGAAGAAAAGTTGCTCAAGCAGATTAACAGCGTAGTTGAAATACTGAAAAATACAAAATACACTATCGGAGCGAAGACGGGTACAAGTGGTAAGATCTTCGGAAGTGTGACCACGATTCAGCTTTCAAATGCCATCAAGAAGCAATCTAACCTTCCGGTTGACCGGAAGAAAATTACGTTACCTGATGAAATCAGTGTCTTAGGTGATTATAAGGCAAATATCAGCTTGCATAAGGATATTAATGTTGAAGTTGCCTTTGAAGTGATTGCAGAATAATCAGAAGCAACTACTTGATAATTCTTGTTCCCTGCCCGAGTTGGCAGGGATTTTTTTTGCCCGCCTGAAGGGAACAAGTATTTGTTTGCTGCTAGATTGATTGGAGCCTGGCGTTTAACTCCGTGTTAAGTTCGTTTTGTTTTCGTAGCCGTTTGCAGAGTACCCGCAGTATTCCCTTCACGACTTCCAGCCTGTCAGACATAAGTTCAAAGAATGGCTCCTGGTCGAGCTTTAACAGAAATGAATCGCTGGTAGTGGTTGCAGAGGCAGAGCGCGTTTCCGTATCCAGCAACGACAACTCACCAAAAAAATCATTATCTGTCAGCACGGCCAGTGTATGTTCATTACTGTGGATTTTAACCTGGCCTTTATAAATGATATACAAACAATTACCCGTATCTCCCTTATTAAACAGGGTAGTGCCGCTATCCAATTCTAACTCTTCCAATATTGCGGCCACTTCTACCAACAGCGGTTCCGGTGTTTCCTCAAAAATGCTCAGCGATTTTAAGATGAGTACCCGTTCAATTAATAACATAGGTTATGATCTGTTTAGTAATGCAAAATTCCTGGTTTCTTCCACCAGCAGGTCACCATTTGAATTAACTTCAGATAGAATAGATGCCATTCCGGGAGCTTGCAGCAGGTGAAGCGTAAAGATTGCTGTAGCTGTTGTCCATGAACCCATTCTTGCAGGATAGCTCTGAATAATGGCTTTCAGCTGACTTATTAAGTCTGCCTTATCTGGCACCGGTGCTGCGGTAACCTGTTGGTCGTAATGAAGAAATTCTATAATCGGAATTAACTTCGAAGTGATCTTTTTCGGAACCCCGATATGAATTATTTCAATGGCATTGGCAACGTTCTCTTTCTTGCCAGTACAAATACTATCATATGCCTGAAGTAGTTTCTGCCGGCCGTAAAGGAAGGAGAGCAGGTAAAAGATGTTTGTTTCACAGATCTTCAGCTCAGATAACAAGGCAGATGAAACCAGTTTTGTGCTCTTTACCTGCTTTAAGGGTTTGATATAACCGGCAATTCCTGTTGCAATATCCAGTTCAGATGTAAGGATCTGGAAAAAGTGTGGCCGCCTGTTTGCAGTTGATACATAGCCTCTTTCCTTCAGTGCTTTTATCACGTCCGCTCTTTTGCCTTGTCCTCCAAGCAGGAATTGCTCAAGATAAGCAGTGGCATTTTCTCCTTTAATATTAGCAGCAATCTTAAAGTATTTTGCTGCCAATCTGGAATTAATATTCTTAAAGTCGCTCACCGGGGGTAAAAATTGTATCAGATCTTCTCCATAAGCCACCAAGGCTTCTGCAGCATTTAATACAGTTGAAGGCTCCTTTAGTTTTTCAACCAGCAAATGAATCAGTTTCAGGTTTTTTGATTTTCCGGCCGATTTTATTGCTGCATTTTGCACTGCAATGGAACTGTCGTTGAGCAGTTGCAATAGCGAATAGTGGAAACCATGACCACTTAACATTCCTAAGGTTTCCGCAGCAAGTATTCTTTCCTTTTCCATTGAGGAATTTATCCATGATGAAAGTTGCTTGCCTGCAGCCAATAATCCATCCAGGTCCCCGCTTGCAAAAAGAGCAACAATCGCCTCTTGCTGGACGGAGTAGTCGTTTTGGTTAAGGCATGATGCCACCTGTGAAGCCCTGTTTTCTCCAAACCCGGAAAGTGTTAGCAAGCACCTGATTCGCACTGAATTTGAAAGAGATTCATTTAACATTTCCAGCAATACAGGAATTAAATGTCTCAGATTGTGCTCTTGTATTTTCTGAAGGGCATATTTTTTTACATCATCATTTTTATGCGTGAGCAGGTGATTAATGGAATCAACAAAATCAGTTGGACTCAATTTCTCTAATGTATTGGCAGCATACAGGACTTCCAGGGGCCGTTCACTTTTTAATTTCTCAGATAAAACCGCTTTTACGGCACTGTCATTGGAAAGGAAAGCATTCCCCCTGAAGAATCCTTTTTTTAATGAATCAATGAGCGTTTCTACATAGGAACCATCTAGCAGGTATATGATAATAATCCAGGAGGTACACATAGCCAGCAACAAAAGGGAAGTGTTCAGAATATTCATGCTTCCGCTCCATTCAATATTCAGATAAATAAAAAGTCCGCCAAAGAACAAGCCTATTGGTGCAAAAATACCTTTGGAAACTGTATGGCCCTTCAACCGCAACAATGGCTTGAGCGGTTGAAACAAAACCAGAATAAGGGGCTCTTGCAAAACAGACTTTAGTACTTCAGTAATCACTACCATAGACCCAAAAATGTAGAGGTAAAACGTGAAGCCATCTTCTACTTTTACGCTGATCAGGATAAAAGCAGCAAACAGGATTAACAGCACAGGCAGAATTAAAAGAGAGCGTTTTATTCCAAGTTTTTCCTCAATGCGGCTGGTAAGCGTCATTTTTGCCAGGATAGCGATTAAGCGCCCGAAGGCAAGAAAGCTTGCAAGAAATGATGCAAGGGCTACGTCATCCTTATATTTCGATTTAACCTCGCTCAAAAACGTGAAATCTACGACTGTCAACGACGCGCCTACGATAAAAGAGAGCAGGGAGATGAACAAAATCAGCTTATTATCAAAAATGCCCGCTACAGAATTCCATAAACTATTGGAAGATTGTTTATGGATTGATCGGGTATGTGCAGTCTGCTTATTCAGTTGATTGAAATCTAACCGGTCGGCTCTCAGTATTCTTTGCATAAAGAAAAATGCAATGGCGAAACACAACACGGCCATAAACAGGAAATTATTAAGGCCGATAACTCCGGCAAAAGCAGAGATCGACAGGTAACCCAGCAGCTTAGCGGGTGTATCACCGGCACTCAGTATACTGAATGTTCTCTTGCTTTCCCTCACATCAAATACCTGAGCGGCCAATGCCCAAAATGAACTTCCGCACAGCAGGTAGATCACCTGGTACCAGATTAATAATAACACAGGGGCATATTCATAGTGCATCCGGTAGATCATTAATCTCAGCAAAAGGATAGAAACAACCGCTAAGAGTAAAATATACAGGATCAGCTTTTGAAGCGGGATTTCATGCTCAAGTTTTGCATAGATATAATTGACGATTAACAATATAACCGCAGATAACATGTAGATTTTGGGAAGCTCTGAAATATCAAACTGTGCAAGAAAAAGTGCATTTGATAGCGTAAGTAACAAGGCCATCCCAATACTTTGGAACAGGTTCAATATGAATAGGTTCTTCACCAGCCATACTTCAGCTGGTTTGATATTTAAAAGTTTTAGTATGGTCTGATTCATGCTTGCAAGCAACTGCATTGTAAAGATGCAGAACAAAATTAGCTTAACCTACCTGCGAATCAACACATAAATCCAAAGCGCTGTTTTTTTGCCAATTGACGAAAAACTAACCTGTTCCTCATTGCTAACTCATTTTCTTTTTCATATTATTGTCCAGTTAATAAAATACAAATCCGGGAATGACCATCTTACATGTAAGTTCTGAATGTTATCCTGCTGCAAAAGTTGGCGGATTGGGAGATGTTGCCGGCGCCCTTCCAAAGTATTTGAACAGGGTGGGAGCCAACGCTGGCCTGATTATGCCAAAATATCACAACAAATTCTTTAAGGAACACAACTGGGATAAAGTATTTGAAGGCGATTTTAAACTGGATGTGTCTGTCTATAATTATACAATAAAGAAGGAAAGTACCGGTGAATTGGGATTTGCATTATATATCGCAGAAATTCCGGGCTTGCTGGAAGAAGAGTTGCCATATGGGTATCCGAATGATGTAGAACGCCATCTTGGTTTTCAGATTGCCGTGGTTGACTGGCTAAGTAAGATTAGTGAACGTCCGCAAATCCTGCATTGTCATGATCATCCTACCGGTCTTATTCCCTTTATGATGAGCTATTGCTATCGGTATGCTCAGTTGAAAGAGATAAAAACGGTATTTACGATTCACAATGGTGAGTATCAAGGCGCTTTCGGTTTAGATAGAATTCATCTCATTCCGTATTTTGATGACTGGAAACGCGGCATGCTTGAGTGGAACAATGCTATTAACCCTATGGCTTGCGCTATAAAATGCTCCTGGAGAGTTACTACGGTTTCTCCAACGTATATGAAAGAACTCCATAGCAGCGGATCGGGGCTGCAGTCACTAATTAATAGCGAAACACGGAAAGCTATCGGAATATTGAATGGTATAGATGCAGAAGTATGGAATCCTGAAACGGATACCTGGCTGGAGGTTACTTATGGAAAGGAGAACGTTACAGCCGGCAAAGCAAGTAACAAAGCCGGGCTTTGTAAGGCTTTCAACCTGAGTCCGAACCGGCCTCTTGTTGTTTTTATTGGCAGACTAGCAAGTGAGAAAGGAGGCGACCTTCTTGCAGATGCAATCAGGCAGTCTGTAATGATGCAAAATAAAGCGATAAACTACATCGTACTAGGCAGTGGCAGAAAGGAAGATGAGAATGCCTTGAATGAATTAAAGGAGGCCCTGCCTGATAATTTCAACTGCTATATTGGTTATCACGAAAAGCTCGCTCACCTGATGTATGCCGGGACAGATTTCCTGCTCATGCCATCAAGGGTAGAGCCATGTGGCCTTAATCAGTTATATGCACTGCGATACGGAACAATACCAATCGTGCGTAGTACCGGAGGGTTGATAGATACGGTAATTGATATTGCGGAGCCGGGTGGTTTTGGCATTCGTTTCGACCACGACACCGTTGCAGCCATTGATGTAGCAGTAGAAAGAGCAATGCATTTATACAGGGATATGGAACGAATGAAGGAAATTAAGGAACGAATCATGACATTTGACCATTCATGGGATCATGCTGCATCAGAATACTTAGATTTGTACCAGTCAATGTAGCGAATGTAACATTGTGCTAATTTCGGAGAATACAATAAAAAATAGAAGTTTCCTTAAGGGATCAAACATTGATATATGCAACAGGAAAGAGTACTTGCAGTGATTCTGGGTGGAGGCGCGGGAACCCGCTTGTCACCTCTAACTGCGTATCGATCAAAACCGGCCGTACCGATTGCAGGAAAATACAGGCTCGTAGATATCCCCGTTTCAAATTGCATCAACTCCGGTATTCAAAGGATGTTTGTCTTGACGCAATTTAATTCCGCTTCTTTAAACAAGCACATAAAAAACACCTATCACTTTAGTGCATTCAGCAAAGCTTTTGTGGATATTCTTGCAGCTGAACAAACTCCGGATAACCCCAAATGGTTTATGGGAACTGCAGATGCGGTGCGCCAGTCGCTGCATCACCTGAATAACAATAACTATGAGTATGTCTTGATTTTATCCGGAGATCAATTGTACCAGATGAACTTCATGGATATGCTGGATTATCATGAAAAAATGGAAGCCGGAATTTCTATTGCTACCATACCCGTTGATGCAAGAGATGCCCCGGAATATGGAATAATGAAAACGACCAGCGATGGATTTATTGATTCGTTTATCGAAAAACCGAAAACGGAACAACTTCCCGCATGGACCTCAGAGGTAAGTGAAGCAATGAAAATGAAGGGGCGGAATTTTCTGGCCTCTATGGGCATTTACATTTTTAATCGTAACGTGCTTGCTGAGTTACTGGAAGAAAAAGTCGAAGCAACAGATTTTGGTAAAGAAATCATCCCGCAATCTATTGGCAAATATAAAATGCTGAGCTACCAGCATGAGGGTTACTGGACCGATATTGGTAATATCCGGTCATTTTTTGATGCGAATCTTGCGCTTACGGATGAAATACCTGATTTCAATTTGTTTGATAACAGGAATGTGGTTTATACACATGCCCGTATGTTGCCACCGGCAAAAATTTCAGGTACTACTTTGAATGCTTCTATTGTTGCGGAAGGAAGTATTGTGCGGGCAGCAAAAATAGATCGTTCTATAATAGGCATCAGGTCCAGGATTGGAGAAGGCAGCGTGATTGTCAGTAGCTATATCATGGGCAATGAAGCTTTTCAGACACTTGAATCAATTAATGATTCTAAACGCAAGGGAATTCCGGTTATGGGAATTGGTGACCGTTGCTATATTCAAAATACGATACTTGATAAAGACTGTTATATCGGAAACGATGTTCATATTAAGGGAGGTAATCATCTTCCAGATATGGATACGGATATCTTAACAGTAAAGGATGGTATTGTGGTTGTAAAAAAGGGCGCTGTGGTCCCTGACCGTTTTGGGCTTGGCTAATCATAAAGCAGGATTCTTAATACGTTTCGCTAACCCGGCAATGAATACCTTTAAAATCTCGGGACCCTTTATCAAGCTTAATCAATTGATAAAAATACTTGGCTGGTGCCCCACCGGCGCCGAAGCCAATGCTGCAATTGATCAGGGCCTTGTCAAAGTCAATGGCTTGGTCGAAAAAAGAAGACGCAATAAGATACTTCCTTCATATGTTGTCTGGTATAATGGACTTACCGTATTGGTTGAATAACCCATTTGCGATCAGGGATTCAGGTAACATATTCCTGGTTGGAACTGATGCACAAACTAATCAAGGCACTAAAACCAGATCCCATTTTCCAGTTTCTGCTTCTTGTGGCCTTGACAGTCTTTGCGCGTACCGGCACAACTTAAAAATAAGAAAATACAAATTGTAAGAACGGCCAGGATGCATTGCTTTGAAAAGGATGCTCTCAATTTAATACTATGTAATTGCATATGCGCTTGGAAATGAATGATCAATTTTGACTTTAAAGCATACCAATGGAACCGGGCCACTCTGTTAGCAGTTCAAGAACCAATGAATTTGCCGGTTCTTAGTCATTTTATAGTGCAACGCATTCTTGTATTTTGTGGTGTAGCAACCAAACTAAATGTCGGTCTTCCAAATGGCGGCAACTTTTGTGTTCAGTGTCTGCATGTTTTCCAGAAGATGAAGTTGTGTTTCCAATGAAACATCATCCTCTAGCACAGACAGATAATCATCATAGGGTCCACGCTTTGCAAATGCCTTCCATGAAACAGCAAGCGTATCTATTAATACGAGGAACAAAATGAGAAAATACCTGACATTGCGCGCATTGGAACCGGGCATGTTTTCCAGTTGAACCAATGCATTCTCGCGGGCAATATATCCATTGCTGAATGTATTGTTATACTTGGTTAATGCGACCTGCCTGTCTGCCATGGCGGTTACGGCATTCACACTGTCATTTTGATAAAGTATGTTCAATTCATACTCCGCCTGAACCAATTGCTGATTAATGGTTTCCGCTCTTTTCTTAAACCCCGGGATACCTGATGTAGTACCACAATCTGTATTGATCTTAATATCTGACTGTTCGTAAATAAGCAATTTCCTAAGGCAATCAACCCGCTCTTCTTTTTCTGAAATCTTGCTTTCCAATGCATGAGCACGCTCATCATGCTGCTTTCGTATCGCCTCTTCTGACTGGACTTTGTTCGCCGCTAATACCTGCTCAATATCTTTGTGAAAATAAAGAAGGGTAAAGGGGTGCGCAATTCCAACACCAATGAAAGCGGCTAGTATAAACCTGCTCAGGAAAGCAAAAGAGAAAAAATCGAAGTACAGGTTTTTCCGGTCAATTGAATTTTGAGTTGTACCGGGTTTACGCAATAAATTGGATTTTCTAAAGGACGACACTAAAAACCGGTCAGCAAAGAAGATAATTACCGCCCAGCAAATGCCAGCGGGCACGTAGAAATACCATGCTGGCGTAAAGGTGGAAATAGCATAGGTCATGGTGAATAATGCGAGCAGGAACGGAACAAGAATAAGTGTGCCGTAGCCTGCATGTTTAATATGTTCAGACCGGGGACATTTTGCCAGTATATCTGGATTAGATCCGGAACACCAGATCAGAAAGCGGTAAGCGGATTCTTTCATAAATGGGAATTTGATGAGAGTAGAATCCTGCTATAGCGTCTGAGTTTTGTTTTTGTTACTTATGAACCAAATCTGAAAGTTGGGAAACATGAAAAGTGGAGCAAAACAGCTAACTAACGGTTATTCTGAAAGTTAAGTATGCAATTACTGTAAATAATAGATGGAAAGAAACCTGAATTGAGATCAGATTGGAAGTGTGATTTGCGAAAGAGCAAATGTTTATACCCTTCCTATTCAAAAAATGGCAGAAAATTGCTAATTGTCGTGTAACTTTTCGTGAAATGCAGACGTCAGACGGGAAATTCAAACAAACTAAACATGAAAAATTTATTTTTTACTACCGTAATTGCAATTATTCTTTTGGGGCAGGCTGCAAATGGCCAAAGTTTTGAAACGACGAAAAAACACCAAAATCTTGATTATTTATTGACTGCCCAGCAGTCGGCCGTTAAGAATCATGCAGCCACTTTGGATAGAATACAGCAGGAAACAGAAGATTTGATCCTTTCCGTAATACCTGCATCAGTTGTTTCTTTGGCAAAAATGATTCATGAAAAATTCCCGGCTTCAAAAGGCAGGAAATCAAAAACAAAACTTAAAACCACAAACTGCTGAACAATTAGAGTAATTGCAGGGGAATTGGGGAACAAATACCGGTGAAGGAAGGGGCAGTTGTTGAAAGGTAATGCGCATTGTTCTGAAAATCTCCTGATTGATGTAACTTTTCGGAACCATTAACCGCTGTATCGCCGGATGACGCCGCAGGAATACAACAAATGCGTTGATCTTTATGCTGATCGTGTTTATCGCTTTATTGCGAAAAACACGCGAAACAGAGATGATGCGCAAGACATTGTTCAGAATGCATTTGAAATTTTATGGAAGAATCATCAGAATGTTGAATACATGAAAAGCCGTTCCTACTTGTTTACAGTAGCTTATCATAATATGATTGATCAGTTCAGGAAACGAAAAAATGAAGCCGATATAACCGATGAGCATAACCAGGTGCAGGGCAGAAGCAATCAGTACACGGGGGCAAAGGATGCCCTGGAATTAGGATTGTCCAGGCTTCCTGAAATGCAAAAGACAGCCGTATTGTTGAGAGATTATGAAGGATACAGTTATGAGGAGATCGGACAAATAACCGGATTGAGTGAATCACAGGTGAAAGTCTACATTTTTCGAGCCAGAACTGCTTTAAAGAACTTTTTGGTGACCCAGGAAAACGCGATCTGAGATGAAGATCAATTTGCAAAATTATGAAGAGTATTTTGTTCGCTTAATAGACGGTGATCTGTCGTCGTCGGAAGTGTCACAGGTGCAATTGTTCCTTCAGAAGCATCCTGAACTTCAGTCAGAAATGGATGCCTTCAGAATGGCTGTACTTCAGCCTGATGCTGATGTAACATTTCCAGGTAAGGTTGATCTCAAACAATCGGTGCATGAAGGAAACTTTGAAGCTTACTTTTCACGGGCAGTTGATCAGGATCTCTCTGATGATGAAATGCAGGAAATTGACCAATTTGTTCAACAAAATCCTTCTTACCGGAAGCAACTGGATGCCTATTTCAAAACTAAACTGGCACCTGATTTATCCGTAGTGTATCCGGATAAGCCGGCGCTGAAGAAAAAGGGCAATCCCAGCATAATTCCGCTTTATGCCAGGTATATATTATCTGCAGCAGTAGCTGCAATCCTGGTATTCATCTTGTTCTTCAAAGGATTTCAATGGTTACCGGGTAATAGTTCTGCGCCTGTTGCAAGTAATGAAGGGATAGTGGTCGATACAACAGCAAGCACAACGGCATATGAGTTGCCTTCAACTACGGCTTTGGTGGGTAATGCTCCGGATACTTTAGGTAAAACTAACCGTTTGTTACCAGGCAAAGATGCGTCCGTATATAAAAACGGTAATGCCACTAAGGATATCAATGCTATTCCGGAAAACAAGAACTTATTAGCTGATATGCAACCAATAAAGACAGACGGTTTAAAACCCCTTCCTGTCAGACGTAGAATAAACAGGGCTCCATACTTAGTTCCTGTTTATAATACTCCGGCTACAAATCAACATGAGCTTGCAACGAATAATATTTCAAACCAGGTAGGAAGTCTTTTGTCAATAGCATCAGTAGTGGGTAGTGAGATCCTTAAACTCAGCGGACGCGGCGATTTGTTAAAGACTCCTGAATCGGAAGAAAAGGAAAAGATAAAAGAGCCCTTTACCTTGTCAATTCAGTCTAAGAAATTTTCCTTTTACCATAAGTTCTCTAATAGAAAAGACGGGTCAGCTAAAAAGTAGTCAATATGAGAAAGGTGTTTAATCCTCTTTTTTTAATAGAAGCTGCAATTTGCTCATCGGCACCGTGTTCCGCTAATCTTGCTTTAATGTCAAAAACCGAAAACAGAAGTTGATTATTCATTATTCAACAGTTGATTGAGACTACTAAGGAGTAAAACATGCAGTTCATGAACGTGGATTTTTCCGATGAACTTGAGTCCGTCGTAATAGAAAGTAAAAACAAAATGAATCAACACGACAATAGAAAAATCATAATTCAACAACCAATATGGCAGGAGGTTGAATCTGATATCGCCAAATCAGTCAAAGTAGTCAGCACCTGTTTTAAAATGGATGCAATTCTCAAATTTAGTAGCCTGCATGTTAAAATTCCGGCCATAGTTGCGGAGGACAGAACGATGCATTACGCTGCCCGAATCTTCTCAGGTAAGGACTATAAATGGCCATTCTTTTGGAATTTACCGGAAAGTGAAATAAGCAATTCCTGAAAATAACCCGATACACACATTTTTTAAGAATAAATTAATACATCTGTTAACATTCTAGATCGTCCTATGAAAAAGATACTAATACAGCTTTTGATTCTTCTTTCTCCATTGCTCGCATTCCCGCAGGTTAATGAATGGACTCCTGAGCAACAGGCTGAGTTTCAAAAGCAAATGGATGAATTCAAAATCCAGCTTAACAAGCAAATGCAATTATTGAATGATTCGTTGCTGCAAATGCAGGAGCAACTCAAGACAGGGGATTGGCAGACTTTTGACTCAATAGAATGGAATCTAAATATTCCGGAAATCCCTGAAATTCCTGAAACCCCGGATTTTTTTGGTGACGAACACAGTCATATGGAAATTTATGCTGGTGACGATACAACGGAGATTCGTATCGGCAAATGGAAGATGATGGTGGAGGAAGGGTATGATGATGACAGAGTACGGTTCTATAAAGATGAAAATTGTTGTGATGACGAGGTTGCAGAGGAGGAATTAAAAAATATCACTACCAAATTTCTCTTGTTCGACATAGGTTTAAACAACTATTTTGCGGAGGGGTTAAGTTCAAATTTTCCTCCACCCTACAAATCATTGGAGCCTAATCCAGGAAAATCCTGGGTTGTTAACCTGCATCTTTTTAACCAGCGCATTAACCTTATAGAGCATCGCTTATGGTTATCGTATGGTGTTTTCTTTGAGTTCAATTCCTACAAGTATAACAATGAAGAGGTAATGATTCCAAGAATTGATTCAGTTGCATTTGAATCAAGTGAAGTATCATTGAAGAAAAACAAACTCGCTTGTACCTATGTTGGGGTTCCAGTTATGCTTCGATTTGAAACGAAGCCCGGAGACTTGAACAGGTCATTTCATATAGCGGCAGGTGGTTTCGGTGAATACCTGATTGGCTCGCATACCAAAACAAAGTCAACGAGTAATGATAAAGTAAAGCAACATGACGATTTCAATCTTAACAGATTTAGGTATGGTATTACCGGCAGAATAGGATATGGCTGGGCCAGTTTGTTTATCAACTATAGTCTGTCAGAATTTTTTGAGTCAGGTACTGGCCCTGTATTATACCCGGCATCTGCTGGTCTGGCATTGGAATTTTAATTGGGTATTTGAAGATTGGTTGGTTGTGCAAATTGAATTTGCACAACCAATTTTTTTATTGAGTATCCGCCTTCTAAATTGAATTCAACCTTTTTTCAGTTCAAATACCGTAATTTCAGGTGATATACCCAGTCTTCCAGGGTAAGCCAAAAAACCTAGTCCACGGTTAACATATAGATACTGATTCTCTTTCTGATACAGTCCGGCCCACTGCCTGTAAAGGTATTGCGATGGACTCCATTTAACAAATCCGGGTATTTCGATACCTAATTGTGCGCCATGTGTATGGCCGCTGAAAGTAACATCCACTTCCCTGAACTTAGCGGTAACTTCTTCATCCCAATGGGAAGGATCATGGCTAAGCAAAAGTCGTACAACTGCATGCTCACTACCGGCTACCGATTGATTCATATCCCCATATTTCTGAAATCGTGTTCCCCAGTTTTCCATACCAATAATTGCTAACTGCTTACCGGTCTCCCCTAATAGAACACTTTCGTTACGCAAAAGACGCCATCCCATCTCATGATACACGTTTGCCAGCTGCTGCAGATTGGCTTGCTTCGCTTCTTTATCAGGCCAGGAATGGTAGTCTCCATAATCATGATTTCCCAATATGGCATAAACGCCCAGTTTAGCCTTTACCTGCTTAAGTATTTCCTTAAAAGGCAATACTTCAGAAGTTTCATTATTGACCATGTCTCCGGTAAAGAAAACGAGGTCCGCTTCTTGTGCATTAATCATGTCGACTGCCCGCTTCAGTGGGTTTGTACTGGCGAAACTGCCGCTATGGATATCTGAAATTTGAACAATCCGAAGTCCGTTAAACTCTTCGGGCAAATGAAATAGTTTTAGTGAAATTCGCCTTATCGTATAATTATAGCCTCCTTTAAAAACACCGTAAATTAATCCTCCCATAAGAAACCCGGAAAGTAATAAGCCTGATTGCATCAGAAAAGCAGATCGTTTAATCTTAGTTCCACCGGTTATTCCTTCGTTCTCTGTAAATACAGATGCCCCCCACTTAACCAGGCGGGCTGCATCATCCAATAGTAAGAATGGAAAGAGTAGCAGTTTAGGCAGATATAAAATTACAAATGCTCCAAACCAGATGATTCTGGCTGTTTGTGGGAAATTAAATGGACTATAAAACGCAAAAAGAAATAAACTCCCCATGGTGAATGCTGTAATCAGCCAATATGCCAGTGAAAGAAGTCGTTTTGCAGAGGTAGACCAAGTTAAAGTTGCGTGACGAACAGCCTGGTAGGCATAAATGTCAATCAGGAAAATTATTGCTATGCCTATTAGCAGGGGAATGTATCGGCTCATTGCGAAAAATGTTAGCGAATAGTTAAAGTAATTTAGAAACACAGCTTAATTTAGGCTGTTAACCTGCTGTTGATACTGGTCAAACAACTATTGAATGAGAATGTTCTTTTTTGTCCTCTTGGCAATAGGAGCATAGACGCAGTCATTAGAGAGATATTTTTGAAGTTTTAACAAATGTATTTTTCACCAAAACACCAGAATCCAAACAAAAATCAGGATTTTTAAATTCGGTAAAGGCCATGACCAAATCTTTCAAACAAAAGGAATCTCTCTTCCCGAAGCAATGGGTATACTTTATACTGGCAGTTCTTGCGAGTCAATTATATACACCTGTTCAAGCTCAGCAGGGGGTCAATCCAACCTTCACCCGTGCGGATACCTTACGCGGAATGCTTACCCCGGCAAGGAGTTGTTATGATGTAAAATTCTATGAGCTGGAGT
This sequence comes from uncultured Bifidobacteriaceae bacterium, assembly GCA_964524035.1. GTDB lineage: Bacteria > Bacteroidota > Bacteroidia > Chitinophagales > UBA10324 > JACCZZ01. The sequence goes on along the minus strand of CAZGBP010000014.1, from coordinate 24,505 downwards.
TGAAAATTGATGTTAAAAGAAGATTTATCATGGGCAGCAATAGCATATTTTATGAGGCAGTAGAAGATTTCGATTCTTTGCAAATTGATCTTACTCAGAAATTGAAAATTGAGAAAATTACCTTTAATGATCATGAACTGACATTCAGAAGAGATAATAATGCTGTGTTTATAAAATTTGCCGAGACACAACTGATGGGTAGCCGAGGCGTCATAAAGTGCTATTATTCCGGGGCCCCAGTTATCGCTAAATCCCCACCCTGGGATGGCGGATTTGTGTGGAAAAAGGATGCCAAAAACAATGATTGGGTTGGAGTAGCATGCGAGGGATTGGGTGCTTCTTCCTGGTGGCCATGTAAAGACCACTTGAGTGACGAGCCGGATAGCATGGCCATATCCTTTATTGTACCTACTGAATTAAAATGTGTTTCAAATGGAAATTTGAGAGGAACTGAGCAGTATGATGATGGGACTACCAGGTGGGACTGGTTTGTTTCATATCCGATCAACACTTACAATGTGACCCTGAATGTGGCCGATTATTTTCATTTTGAAGACTTTTATTTAGAGGAAAATGATACGTTAAGGCTTGACTATTATGTTCTGACAGATAATGCTCTGCAAGCAAAAGAGCATTTCATACAGGTTAAGCCTATGCTGGCATGCTTTGAAAACTATTTCGATCCGTATCCATTTCTGGCAGATGGCTTTGCCCTGGTTGAAACAAATTACTGGGGAATGGAGCATCAGGGGGCGATTGCCTATGGAAATAATTATCAGAACAATAAATATGGATTTGATTATATTATTATTCATGAGAGTGCGCATGAGTGGTGGGGAAACAGCGTTTCCTGTACTGATTTGGCAGATTTGTGGATTCATGAGTCATTTGCTACTTACGCTGAAGCGCTCTATGTGGAATGCATGCAAGGGAGACAAGCCGCTACAGAATACCTTGTTAGCCAGCGATGGCAAATTGCAGATGAGCATCCGATAATCGGACCATACAATATAAATTATCAAGGTGCAAAGTTTGACAATGACCTATATTACAAAGGTAGTTGGATGCTACACACATTCAGAAATGTTCTGGAGAACGATACCTTATTTTTTAAAATCATAAAGGGAATTCAGAAGCAATTCAGGCATTCAACGGTTACTACGCAACGGTTAATAGGATATATAAATGAGCAATCAGGAAAGGACTATACGCCATTTTTCGACCAATACCTGCGAAATGCATCACCACCCGTGCTAGAGTACCGGATTGGAAAAAAAGGCGGCAAAACGAAGCTGGAATTCCGCTGGAACGTAGCTGTTAACAACTTTTCTATGCCTGTTGAAATAACATCATCATACGAGTATACTTTCGGGAAGGAGCACAAAACGTATGTGCGGATCTATCCAACACAAGCGTGGCAGACGATTATGCTGCCAGGTCTTAAGCCTGATAATTTTGAAGTGAATACTGATAAATTCTACGTCAGGAAACAATTAATACATTAAGAAGTGTGGAAATAATAAGTTCAGTTAGTTAGGGGTAATAAAGTAAATGAAAAATATAATTGCCTGGCTTAAGTATTGGCTTTTAAGCATATGCTGCAGCGTGCGCAATAAGATGGCGTACGGCTGTAGTACAATTTTAATAGAATCACCTGGTTTGGGCACACTGGCATCTGTTTAACAGGAAAATTTCGTAAAAGGTATTATAATTTGTCAATTAGCAAGGAGGGATTCATTTTCAATGTATAATTGCTTATTTTTATCGAGCTATTTATCTTATGGAAGGCATGGCTAGGCGTATGTCAGTTATATTGACGGATCCAATGAAGGGTAATCATACTCTGCAAAATATGGGTAGAGTTAATTTCTACCCTGTTAATACGTACCAGTTGAGCAGAAATCGTATTATGCGCGTATATCTCATTTTTTCATTTATTCTGATGAGCGAAGTGCTTTTAGCTCAATCGCCTGTATACAGGAATTATACTGTGAATGACGGATTGCCCAGCCAGGTTGTGTATTGTGCCTTGCAAGATCATCAGGGTTATATGTGGTTTGGTACAGATGCTGGAGTAAGCCGCTTTGATGGAAGGCAGTTTCAGAATTTTACTAATACTGATGGTCTTTCCGACAATGAAGTATTGAAGGTTTTTGAAGATTCACAAAACCGGATATGGTTTTTAATGCTAAATGGCACACTGAGTTATTTTCAAAACGGAAAGATTTACAATGGCCTAACTGATAAAAGAATTGCAAAAGTTAAAACGAAAAGAGAGCTAATGTCATTTTATGAGGATGCCGATAGTAATCTTTGGTTTGGCTCTGCAGGAGGAGAGTTAGTTTATGTACCTAAAGCGGGCATCTGCAAGGTTCTTAATCTTGAGCAAATGGAGATATATACTGCAAACAGATTAGTATATGTTTTTCAAGATATGAATAGACTCATGGTAATAGTCGGTTCTTCACTATTTCTTATGAAAGATTTTAGATTCAAACTTTTGGATACAAGCATATATATTGCCAAGAACAAACCATTTATTGTTGTAGAACCTTTTGATTCGAATGGCGTAGCGATTAGCTATAAGGATGGGATACGACTTTTTCGTAATGGACAGAATGCTTTGTTACTACCAAAGCGAATAGTAACGGATTATGAATCTGTGCAAAGAATGCATGTTGACAAAAATAATGGAATATGGTTAATTACTTCTAATTTATACACGTATCATTATCAGATAGGAAATAATGAAAGCCTGCAACTTTCAGTTATGCTACCAGGCACGTATGTGGGTGCCGTATTTGATGACAGCGAAGGCAATTACTGGTTCTGTACAATTGGTTCTGGAATAATGAAACTATCCAGCAATGCTTCAAAGATTCAGGTTTATGAAGGAAAATTATTGTTGAGTGACAAAGAGGTTTGGAGCGTAAATGTTAATAAGAAGAATGAAGTATGGTTTGGTACTGGTTCGAGAGTACTGTATAGAATCAAAAATGATTCAATTGATCTTAACGTTGATCTTGGGAGTAATCTTTACAGAATGGGTAGAATTACCAGGATTGAATTTGATTCGGACAATAATATTTGGTGTTCAGCAAGTAATGGGATTGCCAATGTAAGAGTTGAAGCAAATAATTCATACAGTATTAAGTTTGTTAAGACATTGTCAAATCTGATAAATTTTAATGCAAAAAATATTCGGTTCGATAATCTTGGACAACTTTATTTTTCTTCTTTCAGGGGAATTCAAAAAGTTTATGAAAATGATAAGGATGATTATGTTTATAGTTCATTTATTCCGATATCTCTGGATACACCGGCAAGAGTATATTGCCTGTATTTCGACAGGATCAATCATATGTGGTATGAAAAATTCAATTGTTTATATTCCTTTGATGGTGAAGTTGTAATAAAGTACTCATCAATTTCTAATGCCTTTAAATCACAGATATCTTCGATTGAAGGATTCTTAGATTCCTGTATGGTTATCTCAACCTACGGAAACGGCATTCATTTTTTTAAGAACGGGAAGATTTTTAAGCACATTGCAGCAAAAGATGGTTTAGCCGGAGATTTATGCCGAAAAGTTTTTGTGGATTCCAGTGCAATATATGTTGCTACAAATCAGGGGTTCAGTATTATAAAATACAGGAGCGATACTATTGAAGAGATAAGAACCATTACTATGGCTGATGGTATTGTTTCGAACGATATCAAAGATATTTGTGCAAGAGGAGAAAACATTTATCTGGCTACGTCTGCCGGATTATGCATCGTTAAAAAGAATATAGTGCAAGCATCATCTGCTCCTCCGCCGGTCTACATTTCTTCTGTTTCTTCAAGAGACTCATTAATTACGGATCTAAGCAACCTGGTATTCTCATATACTGCTGATTTTAGCTTGAATTTTATTGCAATAACATTCGAACAACCGGAGAAAATTGTTTACCAGTATAATGTTACCGGGAACGAGAGTGACTGGATAGAAACAAAAAGCTCTTCAATAGCATTTTCTTCGCTGTCTCCAGGCGATTACACTTTTCAGCTGCGCGCTAAAAAGTTCAATTCTGATTGGAGCAAAGTCGCCTCAATTCAATTCACCATTGTCCCGCCTATTTGGGAGCAATGGTGGTTCAGATTACTGATGTTTTTGTTTTTGTCTGGATTCACGTACTTCTTCTTGCGTTTTGCTGCTGAACGACGCTATAAGAGGCAATTAGGGCTTTTAAGGGAAAAGCAGGTGCTTGCTGAGGAAAGAAGCAGGATTGCTGCTGATATGCATGATGATTTAGGTGCAGATCTAAGTAATTTGTTACTAATGAGCAGAATGTCAGATGAAGAAGTACAAAGAAAAAATACGGGGGATAGCTTTGCCAACCGTTTTGAGAACTATGTAAGCGAATTGATTGGCAAAGTGGATGAGATTATTTGGGCGTTGAATCCAAGGAATGACAGTTTAAAGGATACGATTGCTTATATAGAAGACTATGTGACAAGGGTTGCACAACTGCTTCATATTGAACTGCTTGTTTCCATTCCGGATCCGGTGCCCCTGGTAGCTGTAAGTGCTAAGTTCAGAAGAAACCTGTTTCTTGTAATTAAGGAATCGGTAAATAACGTGCATCATCATGCTGCTGCAACTAAAATTAACCTGACATTTGAGATTACGGAAAAGAAATTGATAGTTCTCTTTGAAGACAATGGAAAAGGATTTGATTTAAATGTTAGTCATGATTCCGGAGCAGATGGGTTGTTGAATATGAAGAGCCGGACAGAGGAATTGAAGGGTCAGTTTATTCTTAATTCAAAAAAGGGCCATGGCAGCAGCATTAGATTTGAAGTACCCTACAATTGATGTCACCCTTTTGAATGATAAATCGTAATTGTCCGGATACTGATTCCAATTTCAAATTGAAAAATTGTATCGATGGCTATAAACATTATGTTGATTGAAGATCATGGTGATTTTCGGGAGAGTCTGAATTTTCTTTTGAACTCTAATGAATCATTCAGGTGTATTGCTTATGCAAAAGCTGAGGATGCGCTGGAAATGCTGAATGATGACATGCCTGATGTAGTAATTATGGACATCAATCTGCCTGGAATTTCCGGTATTGAATGCACAAAGCGTATAAAGCAGAAATATCCTGCAATTCAGGTATTAATGTGTACTGTGAATGAGGATGATGAGAAGATTTTTCAAGCGCTACAGGCAGGAGCCAGCGGATATTTGTTAAAACGATCCGCTATCGATGAAATATTTTCCTCGATTAATGACGTTTGCAACGGGGGGTCACCGATGACACCTTCCATTGCGCGTAAGGTGGTCAGTTCGTTTATGCCACAAACAGATCAATCGAATCTGGCTGCTACACTATCCGCAAGGGAGAACGAGATTTTAGACTTGCTTGCTGAAGGGAAAAGAATAAAGGAAATAGCAGATAAAATATTTGTATCGGTGAATACTGTCCGTACGCATATCAGGCATATCTATGATAAGCTGCAAGTAAATTCAAGAGTCGAAGCCCTCAATAAATCAAGAAGGAACCTTTATCAGAAGTAAATGTGGGCAATCATCCTTCCATACTTGAAAAATCATCCTTTTTGAGTATTGACACGGGGCTTATGTCTATGCATCTTTGTTGCGGATAATCTATTGCCTGATCATCATTATTGTAACAAACTGTTAGCCGTATATAACAGGATATACATTTTTTCCGGCACAGGTAGTTGATTGTCATATTATATATATTAAACTGCAGGGTAGCTCCTTTCAATAAATTGGAATGGGCACCCTGCAGTGTATTTTTGTGCAATTAGAAAGCAATACATTATACCAATTCAATACGATATTTAGCATTGGTTGTGCAGCCATTATTCAAAGCAACAGCAGATTAACGAAAACTACGCTTCGGTATGAAGAATCAGTGATCAAGCGCAATTTTCTTTTTATTGAAACGGGATAACTTCGTTTTCATTCCTACATTTATGACAAAATAGGTAGCGCATGAAAATTCTGTTTGTTGGATGCATTATGGCGACAGCACTTTGTTTCTCAGCTTTGAAAATGGTGGCTCAGAAAAGCAAAGGGAAGTCATCAAAAGAGAATACCCAAATGGCCCAGGGGATTGATCCGATCCTTTTTCAAGAATTAAGATGGCGTTCAATCGGCCCCTGGAGAGGTGGAAGATCGCTGGCGGTTTGCGGAGTAATTGACAATCCAAAGGTCTATTACTTTGGAGCTGTGGGAGGCGGCGTGTGGAAAACAGAGGATGGAGGACAATCCTGGCTGCCAATCTCAGATACCGCATTTAAATCGAGTTCAGTAGGCGCAATTTCTGTGGCTCCATCAGATCCCAATATCATCTATGTCGGAATGGGTGAGGCTGAAATGAGGGGCAACGTCTCCTTTGGAGATGGAATTTATAAATCAGTAGATGCCGGTAAGTCCTGGAAACATTACGGCCTTGAAAATTCCGGTGCCATACAAAACATAATTATTCATCCTAAGAATCCGGATCTTGTTTATGCGTCCTGCATGGGTAAGGTTTTTGGTTCAAATAAGGAAAGAGGGGTTTACAGAACAACTGATGGTGGAAGAAACTGGCAGCAAATACTTGCAAAAGATGACAGCACCGGATGTTATGACGTTAAATTTGATCCAAACAACCCCTTAATCATTTATGCTGCGTTATGGCAGGCGCACAGAACTCCGTATTCTTTAAGCAGCGGTGGAAAAGGCAGCGGATTGTATAAGTCCTATGATGGAGGTAACACCTGGTCAGATATTTCTAAAAAGCCAGGGTTGCCGGTTGGCCTTTTGGGAAAGATAACTGTGGCCATATCAGCCATGAATTCTAACCGGGTTTATGCAATGATAGAAAATGAAAACGGAGGTCTCTTCAGATCTGATGATGCCGGAGAACACTGGTCACTCATCAATAGTGACAAGAATCTTCGCCAGCGACCCTGGTATTTCTCGCAGATTTATGCAGACCCGCTAAACGAAGACGGATTAATTGTACTTAACGTTGAAGCATGGTTATCAAAAGATGCCGGCAAGTCATTCAGCAAAATAAACAACCATCACGGCGATAATCACGATCTATGGTGGAATCCTAAAAACAGTGATAATTGGATACAAGCAGATGATGGGGGTGGGGAGGTGACTTTTGATGGTGGAAAGACTTTCTCCGAACTTGATTTTCCGACCGCACAATTCTACCATGTAAACCTCGACAATGATTACCCCTATGGCATTTACGGTGCCCAGCAAGATAATACTTCAATAAAAATTACCAGCAGAACTGATGGTTATGATATTGATGAATATGACTGGTTTCCTGTGGCAGGTGGCGAAGCAGGATACATTGTTCCTGATCCCCGTAACCCTGATATTACCTACGGCGGCGAATATGATGGCCAGTTGAGCAAATACAATAAGAAGAACAACCAGTACCAGATGATTTCGGTTTATCCTGAAACATGGATTGGAAGCGGTGCCGCAAGCAAGCAATTCAGATTCAACTGGACATTTCCAATTACCACATCTTCTCATAACCCGGAAGCGTTACTCGTGGGATCACAATTTGTACACCGGAGTTTAGATGGTGGACATAGTTGGGAAATCATATCGCCCGATTTAACCAGAAATGATCCTAAGACGATCGGGTTAAGTGGGGGGCCAATAACAAAAGACAACACCGGTGCAGAAGTGTATGCGGATATTTTTGCTTTAGCAGAATCTTCTGTTAAGCAAGGGGTGCTCTGGGCAGGTAGTGACGACGGGTTGATTCATGTTTCAACAGATGATGGGAAGAATTGGAGTAATGTGACCATTCCGTCAGCCCAATTGCCTGAATGGGCACTGATTTCAATTATTGAACCGTCGCATTTTAAGGAGGGAACCGCTTATGTTGCGGCCACCCGTTATAAAAGCGATGATACAAAGCCATATCTTTTTGTAACAACAGATTATGGAAAAAAATGGAAACTGATTGTGAATGGAATCAGACCAGGTGATTATACCCGTTGTATACGGGAAGATCCTAACAAGGAAGGCTTATTGTATGCCGGTACTGAAACAGGAGTCTATGTTTCATTTGATGGAGGTGAACATTGGCAATCATTACAACTTAATCTTCCAAACACACCAGTTCATGATCTGCAGATACAGAAAAGAGAGATGGACCTTGTGATTGCCACCCATGGCCGCTCATTCTGGATACTGGATGATCTTTCAATCTTATATCAATTGAATCAAGGGATAAGATCAACCGATGCGCAGGTTTTTAAGCCACGAAATGCCTATAGGACCGACGGAGGTAGCTATTATGAACCAGATATGCAATCTGGCGAAAATGCGCCATCAGGTGTCTTGGTGCATTACTATTTGAAAAATAAGCCTGTATCGGAAGTGAAGCTGCAGTTCCTCACTTCAGCAGGAGATTCAATAATTACCTATTCTAGCACGAAGGACAAATCCGGCGAACCTTTAAAAATTTCAAAAGAGTTTTATGAGGATAAGAAATTAAAGAGGAATGGAATCCTGACAGCTGATTCCGGCATGAATTTGTTTCGTTGGAACATGCGGTATCCTGACGCTGAAAAGGTTGAGGGCACCAATGTTATGTGGGCCGGTAGTATCATTGGCCCGCGCGCAATACCAGGTGAATACAAGGTCAGAATGTATCTGGCCGATTCATTGATAGGAGAACAGACTTTTTCCATTATAAAAGATCCCCGGTACTCGGCATCGGATGCGGACTATGCCTCGCAATTTGAGTTATTAATGAGAATCAATTCAAAACTTTCAGAAACGCATACAGCAATCAATAAATTGAATAGTGCAGCGAAGACAATGAGTGCTTACCTGGGTAATATTACCGACACTGCTCAGGCGGCAACATTTAGAAAATTTTTAACGCCTGTGCTGGATTCACTTACAGCTATAAAAGGTCAATTGTACCAATACAAAGCCACTGCACCGCAGGATATACTGGCTAACCCGATCATGCTCAATGATAAACTTGCCGGTATTGCTTCCGTAGTTTCATCTGCAGATACCAAGCCTACCATTGCATCCGGGGAAGCCTACAAAGATATTGCGGGAAGAATAGATGTTCAGCTCAAGAAACTTGAATTGATATTCGAAACTAAAATTCCAGAATTTAACGGAATGGTTGAAAGGGCAGGCATTCCGGCAATTTCAATAAAAAAGGAGTAAGATTATTTAAGAGAACTGAAACCGGAAAAGCGGAAAAGAGTGAAAGAGTATCATAAGATATCTTGCTTTCCGGAATGGGTTATAATATCGAACTGATTATTCAACTTAACTAAGTGTTTCAAGTGCAAGTTGAAGCTAATACGTCCATGTTTTGAAAATTGCTGTTACCGGTGCTTCAGGTCATATTGGGGGTGTTCTTATTCCGGAACTGCTAAAGGACGGCCATGATGTTAACATACTGATTCATGAACATGCCAGTCATATTAAGCATCAGAAACTCAATGAGTTTTATGGCAGTATCAATGATCCCGCTGCAGTAACAAATTTATTGAAGCACTGTGATGCGGTGATTCATGGGGCAGCTTTCATTTCAGTTTCCGGCCGGGATGCGGAGAAAATTCATCTGGTAAACGTAGAGGGTACACGCATCATGCTGGAGGCAGCTTTAAGCAACGGTGTGCATAAATTCATCCAGGTCAGTTCCATACATGCCTACCAACAGACACCATCTGATGAGCCGCTTAACGAAAGTAAACCACTGGTATCAGATAAAGCGCCTGCTTATGATAGGTCTAAGCGGATTGCGCAGTCATTGGCTTTATCCTATACAAGCAAAGGATTGGATGTAACAGTTGTTAATCCAACCAGTATAATTGGACCGCCTGATTACCGGCCTTCTTTAATGGGTCAGGCAATAATAGGTATTTGTAATGGGAAAATACCTGCTTTATTGGATGGCGGTTTTGATTTTGTTGATGTACGGGATGTTGCAAAGGGTATTGTCAATGCAATTACGAAAGGTAAAAAGGGCGAATGTTATCTGCTGTCCGGCCAATGGCATGCACTTGCGGATATTGTAAAAATTGTAAGCAGCATTTCCGGCAAAAAGATTTCATTGCCAATTATTCCGGAATGGGTGGCCAGAACCGGCGTTCCATTCTTAGGAATGATTGCCCGGCTTACCGGCAAAGAGGCGTTGTATACCAATGAATCTATTGATGCATTAAAGTATGGAAACAGGCATATTGACTCTTCGAAGGCTAATCTGGAACTTGATTACATTAACAGGCCATTTGAGGAAACAATACATGATGCATACGAATGGTTTCTTGTAAATGGGTACATAAAAACAAGCGGCTAGCTAAATGAAAATTCCGGCTTTGACATTCGACTCCTTTATCCTGCTCAATGGAATCTGGATTGCCATTGGAATGATCACATTTCTGGTGCTGCTCAGAATTGATGCTCCTTATGGACGTTATACGAACAGGAATTGGGGGCCGCTGATCAATAATAAGCTAGCTTGGTTTCTGATGGAAATTCCGGTTTTGATTATTGTTGGAGTTGGTACGTTTTACAAAAATGAAAATTTGTCCATTCCCGTTTTCATTATAGCCGGGCTCTTTTGCCTGCATTACCTGCACAGAAGCATCGTTTTTCCACTCAGACTAAGAACTACCGGTAAACAAATGCCGGTACTAATTATGTGCTTTGCCATACTTTTCAACCTGGCAAATGGTTTTTTTCTGGGATACTATTTCCGCAATTTCGCACACTATGAGAATGCCTGGCTTTCTACACCGTGGTTTATTGCCGGACTGATCTTTTTCGTTGCAGGAGCTTACATAAATATCGTTTCTGACAGTAAGCTTATCTTGTTGAGAAAGCCCGGAGAGTCAGGCTATCGTATACCACATTCCTTCCTGTTTAAATGGATCAGCTGTCCAAATCATTTTGGTGAAATGCTAGAGTGGCTTGGGTTTGCGCTCATCTGTGTTAATTTACCTGCATGGTCCTTTTTTATCTGGACGGTAGCCAATTTACTGCCAAGGTCAATAGCACATCATAAATGGTATAAGCAAAAATTTCCAAATTACCCGAAGGAACGAAGAGCGGTTTTTCCATACGTTTTATAGCGGGCTTACTTTGAAAAAGGGCCGTTTTCCCTATGGAATTTACATTTGCTTGTTGATAACTTTTAATGCCATTTCTCTTAAAGTATGCGGTGTGTTCCTAATTTTTCACTCTCAAATTTTATTTTTCACCCTTTAAAAGTTTTAACTGTGGCAACAAAAAAGAAAGCTGCTAAAAAAGCAGCACCCAAAAAAGCAGCTAAAAAGGCTGCTAAAAAAGCAGCTCCAAAATCCAAGGCTAAAAGAACGCCAAATGCTGCTTTCATGAAACCCATGACTATTAGTGCTGATCTTCAGGCAATCGTTGGAACCAAACCTATCCCACGCACTGAAGTCACCAAGAAAGTTTGGGCTTACATTAAGAAAAACAACTTGCAGGATCCAAAACAAAAGCGCAACATCAATGCTGACGCAGCGCTGCAAAAAGTTTTTGGCGGAAAGAAAACAGTTAACATGTTTGAAATGACTAAACTCATTAACAAACACCTGAGCTAATTTTCCGGGCCTCATCTAAAAAAGCGAACTGCCAGGCGGTTCGCTTTTTTATTTGGTTGATAGGCCGTTAATCATCCCAGGTGTTTTTTTAAGAACTTCTCCATCGCATCATAAAATTCAAACCTGTTTTCTTCATTTTGAAATCCGTGCCCTTCATTGTCTTTTACGATATACTGTACATCAAGCCCTTTTTTCCTCAATGCATCAACAATCTGATTTGACTCATTATAGTTAACCCGGGGATCATTTTTTCCCTGTGCTACCAGAAGGGGAGCCCTGATTTCATCAACATGAAAAATGGGGGACGCGCTTCGTAATAAGGCCTCCTCGGAAACCGGATTTCCAACCATCTCATACATCATTTCCAAATAAGGTTTCCAATAAGGAGGAATCGTATTCAGGAAAGTGAATAAATTTGAAACGCCGACATAGTCTATGCCGCAAGCATATAAATCAGGCGTAAATGCCAATCCTGAAAGTGTAGCGTACCCGCCATAGCTGCCACCGTAAATTGCAATTCGGTCTGGATCTGCAATTCCTTGTTCTGTTAGCCATTTGACTCCGTCGGTCAGGTCATCCTGCATTTTCTTCCCCCATTGCTTGAAGGAAGCTTCCCAGAATTTCCTGCCATATCCTGTTGAACCCCTGTAGTTAATTTGTAAAACAGCATACCCACGGTTTGCCAAGAACTGTACTTCAGGATTAAATCCCCAAATATCCCTTACCCATGGACCTCCATGTGGATTGATTACCACCGGTAGCTGATTTCTTGAAGCATTAACAGGCAAAGTAAGATAGCCATTAATTGTCAAGCCATCCCGTGATTGGAAATCGATAGGTTCCATGGGTGCAAGTGTATCTTCTTTTAACCATGGACCGATTTCTGCAAGCAATATTAAACTGTTGGTGGTAGAATTGAAAAGATAGTAACTGCCCAGCGACCTGTCGCTATAGGTTCTGACCAGGTGCTTTGTTTCATCTTTGCTTTGAGAAACAATAACAATTTCAACATTGCCAAGGCTCTTTTCTAATTCCTTGTAGATTGATGAGGTTTCTGAATCCAGAATTACCCTTGACCTCTTCCAGTCCGTATAGAAGTAACTGGTGACTAATTTTCGGCGGTGTGAATAGCTTAATCCTTCAAGATCAACTTTTTCATGTTCAAACAACACCGCTTGCTCTCTTCCTGTTTCTAAATCAAACAATACAATAGCAGACTTATCTCTTCCGATATTTGAAAGAGCATATACGTTCTTGTTGTCAAAAGTAAAAAACAATGGTTGCAGTGTTTCGCGGAAATTGGTAGTAGCTATAATGTCAAATTTATTATTATGCTGACTTCGTCTCAACAAGCTTTGGTTTACTCCATCTGTTGCAACCGCAACCTGTATTTGACCCAGATGGTCTGTAACCCATTCAGTGATATTACCAGGATTTTCGGCTTCAAGCGTCAACATACCAGTATAGACATTGATACGGTATGCATCAAAAATTTCACGGTTACGCCTGTTCAACCCGATGATCAATTCATCATCAACGTCTTTTAACTCATCTATGATCTGTGTGGTGACTCCGTCAAACGGTGTGAGATCTTTTTCTTCAGTACCCAGTATTGAAACTGAAAACAAATGAAAATTTTCATTCCCTGCATTATCTTTCAGAAACACTATCCTGTTGTTACTCCCCCAAAGATAACCGGCAACATCACGGGCTGTTTCACTGGTAACCCGCCATTCTTTCCCGGTTTCAACAGACTTTGTGAAAATATTCAGCCTTTTTTCCCATGGAGCCATATATGCCAGGTATGCTCCATCCGGCGAAATCTGGAATCTTGTTTTCTCTGGGTTTCTGAAGAAATCTTCAAGTGGGATAAGGTTTTCAAATGTGCGTGAACCGTTGAATTCCATAATATTTGGGTGTGGTTGTTCATTTTTTAAAACTTAAAAATAGCTTGGGCACGAAAATATGGAATTGCTGCCCTTGAAGTGACCTGTTTGTATTTCGAATAAAGAACTAAGTAGCCAAAAAAAACACTGACAACGCAGGCTTTAAGTCAGCTAAGGCTTTCAGGCAATCAGTCAATCGCTTTTATCAATGTTGAAACTTTCCTTCTTAAGCTAATCGTCTATTCCCTAATTTTGCCGTGCAAATAATTTATATGAGCATAATGATCAATGAACCTGAAGTTACATTGGAACTTGCCCGTGATCTCGGTCTTTTGAAAGAGGAATTTGAGTTGATACAGCGCATCATGGGACGTAATCCTAACTTCACAGAAATCAGTATTTATGCCGTTATGTGGAGTGAACACTGTAGCTATAAGAACTCTATCAAATGGCTGAAAACCCTGCCCCGTGAGGGTTCGGGCCTTTTAGCTAAAGCAGGTGAAGAGAATGCAGGTTTAATTGACATAGGTAATGGATGGGCCTGCGCATTCAAGATTGAATCGCATAACCATCCCTCTGCTATAGAACCTTACCAGGGGGCTGCCACAGGTGTCGGGGGCATCCACCGGGATATTTTTACGATGGGAGCCCGCCCCATTGCTGCCTTAAACTCATTAAGATTTGGCGATTTAAAAGAGGAAAAGACAAAACACTTGTTGAGAGGAGTTGTTAAGGGTATCGGCGATTATGGGAATGCTTTCGGTGTGGCAACTGTCGGAGGGGAAGTGTTTTTTGATTCCTGCTATAATACCAACCCGCTTGTAAATGCCATGAGTGTTGGTATTGTTAGAATTGGGGAAACGGTTTCCGCAATAGCAACAGGAACCGGCAATCCGGTAATCATTGTGGGTTCTGCAACGGGAAAGGACGGCATTCATGGTGCCAGCTTTGCTTCGCAGGATATAACCGAAGATTCACACGAGGATCTGCCCAGCGTTCAGGTGGGTGATCCATTTCAAGAAAAGCTGTTGCTCGAAGCAACACTGGAGGCGATTAAAACCGGCGCTATTGTGGGAATGCAGGATATGGGGGCTGCCGGCATCATCTGTTCAACATCAGAAATGTCTGCCAAAGGGAAACACGGGATGGATATCTGGCTTAATCAAGTACCAACCAGGCAGCAGAATATGAAACCGTTTGAAATTTTGCTTTCGGAATCACAGGAGCGGATGTTGTTGATTGTCGAAAAAGGCCGCGAACAGGCAGTTTATGACTGTTATGAAAGATGGGACCTGCATTGTGTACAGATCGGGGAAGTTACTACAGGGGAAGAGCTTAGATATTTTATGAACGATGAGGTGGTGGCAACGGTTAATGCAGATTCATTAGTGCTTGGTGGCGGTGCTCCTGTTTATGAGCGGGAGTATAAGGCTCCGGCATATCTGAACCGGATCAGGGAATTTTCAATAGAATCCATTCCGGAACCCGGAAATCTAAAAGACATTGCCCTCCGGCTTACAAAACTTCCAAATATTTCTTCAAAGAAATGGATTTATGAGCAATATGATTCAATGGTTGGAATCGGCAATACCTCAACAAATGCTCCTTCTGATGCGGCGATAATCAGAATAAGCGGAACACGTAAAGCACTGGCACTGAAAATAGATTGCAATGCCAGATATCTTTTTGCGGATCCGAAAACAGGCGCTGCAATAGCTGTAAGTGAATCAGCAAGAAATATAGTATGCTCCGGAGGCAGGCCGGTGGCGATTACGAATTGCCTGAATTTCGGAAATCCATATAACCCTGAAGTTTATTGGCAGTTTGTGAATGCAATTCGTGGCATGGATGAAGCCTGCAGGGAATTTGATACACCTGTAACCGGAGGCAATGTGAGTTTCTATAACCAATCGACAGATGACGGCCCGGTATTTCCCACACCAACTATTGGAATGTTAGGTATAGTGGAAGATTTTGATCAAAGGATGACTTTGAATTTTAAGAATCCGGGGGATCTGATTTATCTGGTAGGAGAGTCTTCCAATGACCTTGGCTCATCTGAATACCTGGCTAACATATGTGGCATTGCCTATTCTCCTGCACCCCAATTTGATTTGAAAGAAGAACACCATGTTCAGCAGGCTGTTCAAGCACTTATTGAAAGGAGAATTATTCAATCGGCTCATGATTGCTCCGATGGCGGTTTGTTTGTTGCACTCCTGGAATCAGCAATGGTTGATAACTTTGGATTTGATATCTCAACGGATGACTCACTGCGAAAGGATGCATTTCTTTTTGGAGAGCGGCAAAGCAGGATTGTTGTATCCGTATCGAAAGATAAGCAGGATGAATTCATTGAGCAATTATTGTCGGGGGTGGTGGAATTTAACCTGCTGGGAGAAGTTACCGATTCAGAAATCATCATCGATCAGGAAAATTGGGGAGAGATCGGTATTTGGAAAAAACTTTATGATGAAGCTATTGCTAAGGAAATGACCCAATGACAATCATAGCAGGAATTACGGAATAATTATTAAACAATAGAATAGTTTTAATGGTTATCTGAGTTGCCCAATTGAATAATAGTATACGGTAGTATCATGAAAAAAGCACATATCGTTCAGGAACTGGTTACTGCCGCCGATATGCAGCATGGGTTAGCCGAAGTTGTTGAAAAAATTACAAACAACATTCGCATTTCCCCTGAAGAGGCATTGCTGATGTATGAAAATGCAGACCTGGGCCTGTTAGGAGCTTTAGCAAATCAGATCAGGGAATCGAAGAATGGCAACTATGCATACTTTAACCGGAATTTTCATATTGAACCTACCAACAAATGTGTTTTTACTTGTAAATTCTGTTCCTATTCAAGATTAATACAGCAATCTGAAGATGCATGGGAACTGAGCGGGCAGGAAATGCTTGAAATGGTCAGAAGGTATGATGGAATTCCGGTAACAGAAGTTCACATTGTTGGCGGTGTACACCCTAAAATGAGTATACACTTTTTTGCCGGGCTGATCAGGCAAATCAAGGAGCTCCGCCCTCAAATTCATGTAAAAGCATTTACCGCAGTTGAGTTGGAGTATATGTTTCGTAAGGCTAAACTTTCTTATGAGGAAGGGTTGAAATTATTAAAGGATCATGGATTGGATTCGCTTCCGGGCGGGGGCGCTGAAATATTTGATGAGGCAGTTCGCAAGGAGATTTGCAAAGACAAAGCCACAGCTGAAGAATGGCTGGCAATTCATGAAACGGCACACCGGCTGGGTATGCATTCAAATGCAACGATGTTGTATGGGCATATTGAAACTTATGCTCACCGGATTGATCATATGAATAGATTGCGTGAATTGCAGGACAAAACCCATGGTTTTAATACGTTTATCCCACTTAAATTCCGTAACGCAGGAAACGAAATGTCGCATATCAGGGAAGTTGCTATTACAGAAGATTTGAGATGTTATGCCATGGCAAGAATTTTTCTTGACAATTTCAACCACCTTAAAGCTTATTGGCCTATGATTGGCAGGTCCACCACGCAATTGTTGTTGAATTTCGGCGTAGATGACATTGATGGCACTATTGATGATTCTACTAAAATTTATGCAATGGCAGGTGCCGAAGATCAGCACCCTTCCATGTCAACAATGGAATTGGTAGAATTAATTAAGGAAGCAGGCAGGCTTCCGGTTGAAAGAGATACCCTGTATAATGTTTTAAAAGATTATAGTCAGGTCAAATTTGCAGAAAAGAAAAGTGAATTTCATGCATTGCCCGTCCTGGGTCAATAATCTGATGTTTGACAAATCCGCAACTAAACCAACCTGCTTTTGAATAAGGAACTGTTTATTATCCGGCATGGAGAAACCGATTTTAACCTGCAGGGAATTGTTCAAGGCAGGGGTGTGAATCCTTCCCTGAATGAAACCGGAAGAAAACAGGCGCAAATGTTTTTTAATAACTATAAGGATGAAGCATTTGAAGTAATCTACACGTCTACTTTGCAGCGTACACATGAAACGGTAAAATCATTTATCTCAAAAGGAATAAGATGGGAGCAATCGGCAGCATTGGATGAAATCAGTTGGGGCGAATTTGAAGGAAAGCGTGCAGATACAGATTTTAAAACTTTGTACCGAAAACTCATTGATGGTTGGAGCATGGGGGATTTTAGTCTAAAGGCGCCGGGCGGTGAGAGCCCACTGGAAGTACAACTTCGTCAGTCGAACTTTCTGGCATCTCTTTTACAACAGCAGGATAAAAAGATACTGATCTGTATGCATGGGAGGGCTATGCGTATTTTCTTACCAACGATGCTGCAAAAATCTTTGCTCACAATGGATGAATTTCCACATCATAATCTGACGCTCTATAAACTTGTTTATTCACACGAACGGTTTTCCGTTGAACTTTTTAACAACCTGGAACATTTGTACGAAGAATAGCTACCATGGTCAAATATTAACTGACGGTAACCCCCCATGAAAAAAATAGATGTCTCTGCAGTATCGTATTTAAATACCAGGCCCTTCCTTTATGGATTGGAGCAGCAAGGGCTTTTGGAAGAAATTAATCTTATTCAGAACATTCCGTCAAAAGTTGCGGAGGATTTAATTTCCGGTAATGCAACTATAGGATTGGTTCCAGTCGCAGCCATACCCCTGATTGAGAATGCTCAGGTCATTACAAACTATGGTATTGGTTGCGATGGTGAAGTGAGTTCTGTTTGTATATATTCCCGGGTGCCAATCGAATCCGTTGAAACCCTTTACCTCGATTATCAATCGCGAACTTCGCTGGAACTTGCAAAGATATTGCTGAGCGGGTACTGGAAACGCACTCCGGAATTGAAGTCAGCACAACCCGGTTATGAATCTCTTATCAAGGGAAAAACGGCCGGGCTTATAATCGGAGATCGGTCACTAACCATGAAGCCGCAGTTTGAATATTGTTACGACATGGGGAAAGCCTGGAAAGATCACACCGGATTGCCTTTTATCTTTGCCAGTTGGGTTTCAAATAAAATACTCCCGGCCAATTTTCTTTCATCTTTCGAGAAAGCGCTTCAATATGGAGTTGAAAGTATTCAAACAATTGTAAAATTGAATCAGTCATCATTCAAAGGAATCGATATAGAGGATTACCTGAACAATAAGATAAAATTCCGGATAACAGATGATATGAAATCAGGTATGGAGTTGTTTTTCGAATCGTTGAAATGGCCTGTGCCACAATAACCGTAATGTGGTGAGGTATGGCAACAAACAATGGAATATAAGCGTTGCATTGTTTATCCTGTTTTAAAGAAGCTGAGGTTTACAATTAAAGTCCTGCCATTTACCTGGCAATTACCTGATACGGCAATCCTTCAATTGAGCCATAGCTCAATGCTGATTTTGATGAATCAGTTTATCTAACATAAATTTGTCGCTTCATTTTCACCAAACCCTGATAAAACTTATTTATCGGAATCAGGTAGTAACCAATTCAAAAGCATGTAGCGCATGTGCGAAGCTAAAATGTATGAATAAGTGTATTCCCCTTTTTTCATTGCTGCTTATTTTGCTGTTTGTGCGCCCCGCATCTTCGTTGTTTGCGCAGGATAAATTGACTGTCAGCGGTTTTGTGAAGGAAGCAGGAAGCGGCGAAAGCCTGATTGGCTGTACCATTGGAGTTAAAGGTACCACGATAGGCACATCAACTAATGACTATGGGTTCTATTCGCTTTCATTAGTACCCGGTAGCTATACCCTTATTTTTTCATTCCTGGGGTTTGAGCAGGTTGACACAACTATTCTTGTAAATCAGAATTTACGATTGAATGTGAATTTGGCTACCCTCGTAAATGAGATTCAGGAAATCGTTGTTGACGCCGCCGATACCAAAGATGAAAATGTGCGAAGTTCACAAATGGGCAAATTTGATTTGTCTATGGAAAGAATTAAGACATTGCCGGTAATTTTCGGTGAACAGGATATTTTGAAGACGATACAGTTGTTGCCCGGAATTCAGGGTGGGGGAGAAGGATCATCCGGGTTTTATGTTCGTGGTGGCGGACCCGACCAAAACCTGATTCTGCTTGATGAAGCAACGGTTTATAATGCCTCACATCTTTTTGGCTTTTTCTCTGTATTCAATTCTGATGCAATCCATAATACTACCTTATTTAAAGAGGGTATGCCGGCTGAATACGGCGGAAGAATATCCTCAGTTCTGGATATCAGCATGAAGGATGGCAACAACAAATCTTTTCATGGTTCAGGTGGTATTGGCACTATTGCAACACGACTTACACTGGAAGGCCCGATTGTAAAGGAAAAGAGTTCCTTCATCATTTCCGGCAGAAGAACCTATTTTGATGTAATTACCAGGCCCTTTATTCAGAATTCTGACTTTAAAGGTTCTACATATTATTTCTATGATCTGAATGCCAAAGCTAACTATCAATTTTCCGATAACGATAAACTGTTTCTTAGCGGCTACTTTGGACGGGATGTTTTTGCCTTCAAAAGCGATGATATCAACCTTTCCATTCCATGGGGAAATTCAACAGCAACCTTGCGGTGGAACCATCTTTTCAGCAATAAGCTGTTTATGAATGCTTCCGTGATTTACCAGGACTATCAGTTTGAACTTGGAGCTAACCAGGACATTTTTGAATTTTCCCTTCTTTCAGGTATCCGGGATTTTAATACCAAACTTGACTTCGATTATTTTCCGAATGTGCGTCATCAGATGAAGTTTGGGCTCAATTACATCTATCATGTATTCCAGCCAAGCAGCGTTTCTGGCAGAAGCGGAGATGTTGAATTCAATCCGGAAGGCACGCAGAAGCTATACGCTCATGAGTTTGCAGCATATGTGCAGGACCAGTTTGATGTATCGGAAAGGTTGCAGCTTAACGGGGGCATAAGACTTTCAGGTTTTGAACAGGTCGGACCTTCAAAGCAGCTAATTTATGATCAGTTTACGGGCTTGCCTGAAGACAGCATTATCTATGAACCTGGTCAGCATATCAAGACCTATGGTGGATTTGAACCAAGGCTTATGGCTCGCTTTGCATTGAACAGAACCTCTTCTCTTAAAGCGGCTGTGACAGTTAACAATCAGTATATTCACCTTGTTTCCAATAATGGCACCACATTGCCAACAGATATTTGGGTACCCAGTTCAGCCCGTGTGAAACCGCAGATCGGGTATCAATATTCACTTGGCTACTTTAAAAACTTTAAAGAAAATGCAATTGAAACGTCTGTGGAAATTTATTATAAGAAATTGTTAAACCAGATTGAGTACAGGGAGGGTTATACCCCTACGCCCAATGAAAATCTGGAAGAGAGTTTCGTTTTCGGAGAAGGATCCTCGTATGGCATTGAATTCTTTGTGAATAAAAAATTTGGAGATTTTACGGGCTGGGTAGGGTATACGCTGGCATTTACAGATCGGATCTTTGAAGATCTCAACGATGGAGCGGCTTTTCCTTACCGGTACGACCGGCGCCACAATGTTTCAATTGTAGGTTCTTACCGTTTAAATGATCATTGGACATTTGGAGCGACTTTTGTTTTTCAAACGGGCATTGCATTTACACTTCCCGAATCCAAGTACTTTATTGAGGGAAATATTCTTACCTATTATAATGGGGTAAACACAACCCGTTTGCCTGCTTATCACCGGTTAGATATTGCTGCAACGTATGAAGGAAGAAAAGACAGAAAATTTCAGTCCGGATGGAGTTTCTCTGTTTATAATGTTTACAACAGGGCCAATCCGTATTTCATCTATACCAGCTATGAAGGCACCTTCCTTCAGGATGAACAAATAACGGTGCAGGCAAAGCAGGTGAGTTTGTTTCCAATTATCCCGTCCATTACTTACAATTTTAAGTTTTAATTCAATACAAAAAGATGTTTAAGTCATGTTCAGGTCTGCAAAAGTATAAAGCCCGCCGGTTCAAGGTTGGTTATGATATTTTCTGCCGGTTAACTGCCAATGCATTGCTACTGCAGTTCATCCTTTTGCTAAGCGCCTGTGAGAAAGATATCACCATTGATACGGGCGGCGGTGAAGCACAATATGTAGTGGAAGGATATGTTGAATCAGGATTGCCGCCATATCTTTTGCTCACGAAAACGACTGACTATTATGATACCTTTTATCTTGATTCTCTTGCAGCGATCTTTGTGCATGATGCAGTGATTACCGTCTCCGATGGTACACAAAGTGTTACCCTGACAGAATTTAACATTGATACCCTAGGCACGTCGATTTCTGCATATGTTGGTTTAGGCATGGTGGGTGAAGCTGGCAAAACCTATACACTCACTATTGAAACGGAAGGCAATCTGATAACAGCTGTTACCACTATTCCAATGCCATTACCCCTCGATTCAATCTGGTATCAAACAGGAGCTGATCCGGACAATGATACATTGGTTGAACTTATTTGCCGTTTTTCTGATCCGCCTGCATTGGGGCAGTATATCCGCTATTTTACCAGCGTTAATGGAGAACGGTACTTGCCGGGCTATAACTCCGTTTTTGAAGATGTATTGATTAATGGAAATACATTTGACTTCCCTTTAGACAGAGGTTTAGACAGAAACGACACCGCAGCATTTGATAATTATGGACTTTTCAGAAAGGGAGATACTATCTCGGTAAAATGGGCTGCCATAGATAAAGCCCATTTTGACTTTTGGCGAACCGTTGAATTTGAACTAGGTGGCCAGGGTAGCCCCTTCGCAACTCCTGTAATTATTCAATCAAATATCAATGGCGGCCAGGGCATCTGGGGTGGCTACGCCAGTACATTCAAGTCATTGATTGTACCTAAATAAGAAAACTGCCGGTCTTTGCAGCGCTTCTACGCAAAGCCTTGTGTATCGTTCCGGCTGTTGATTCTTTTGGCGTCAAAACTGATGGGGGAAACTTTTTATTATGGATTTTTGTCTTTAAACCCGATAATTGATTTAAATAATAAGGTAACATGAGCGAGCCAAAAGTGCATAAGTGTATAATAATAGGTTCTGGACCAGCTGGTTATACTGCAGCTATTTACGCATCACGCGCCAATCTCTTTCCTGTAATGTATCAGGGAATAGAACCCGGCGGACAGTTGATGCTGACAACAGAAGTGGAAAATTATCCGGGTTATCCTAACGGCGTGCAGGGGCCTGAGATGATGGAAGCGTTTAGCAAGCAGGCTGAGAGAATGGGTACTGATATCAGGTTTGGTTTGATTACAAAAGTGAATTTTGAAGGACCCATACACAAACTCTATCTTGATTCCGGCGAAGAATTGCTGGCTTATACCGTAATAATTGCAACCGGAGCTGCCGCGAAATGGCTTGGGTTGCCATCAGAGCAGAGGCTCAACGGAAGTGGAGTTTCCGCTTGTGCTGTTTGTGATGGTTTCTTTTACAAAGGGCAGGAACTGGCAATAGTTGGCGCCGGTGACACGGCTTGTGAAGAAGCACTCTACCTTTCAAATTTATCTCCAATGGTTCATATGATAGTTCGTAGGGATAAGATGCGGGCTTCAGCAGTAATGCAGGAACGTGTTTTGAAGAATCCGAAAATTAAAGTGTATTGGAACAGTGAGACCCAGGAAATATTGGGTGATAAATTGGTTGAGGGGGTTCGTATCAAGAACAATATAACACATGAAATCACCGAAATCCCTGTAAAGGGATTTTTTGTCGCAATTGGACATCAGCCAAATGCTTTGCCATTCAGAGACTACATAGAAACAGATGAACAGGGGTATATCAAAACAATCTGTGGCTCAACCAAAACTAATGTGGCAGGGGTTTTCGCTGCTGGTGATGTCCAGGACAAAACCTACCGGCAAGCCGTTACCGCAGCAGGATCGGGTTGTATGGCAGCACTGGATGCAGAAAGGTATCTCTCTGCAATAGGGGTCCACTAAAGTGGAAAGCATGCAGACATTTTTTTAAGATGTAAATCGATTATCGGTGTACTGCCTGTTGAGGTAAGCATGCCAGCTGGAGATTATTCCGTATCGTGTAGTTTCTGTTTCACTCATTTAGATTTAAACAATTCAAGTTGCACCGGCAAAGCCGGTAATTGCAGATCGTGTTTATGACTGCGGTGAATACAGTCGTTTTTGAGTTCTGTACCGGTATGCGAGGTACTATTCCCCTGATGTTGATGACTTGACCCATGATATAATAATCCATCATTCGGAATTCTTATCGATTCGTTTATCTTTGCGCGAACATTAAAAAATTCCTAACATAGCCAGATATGAAGATAAGTATTGAATCAAAGCACCTCAGTGACGGGGTAGTTGTTTTGCAACCTGAAGTGTTCAAAGATGAGCGTGGTTTTTTTATGGAAACTTTCAGGCAGGATCAGTTCAAAGAAATGGGCCTTCCCCATGATTTTGTCCAACACAACCATAGCGGATCCGTTAAAGATGTGGTGCGTGGCTTGCATTTTCAATGGGAACCCGGTATGGGTAAGCTAATGCGGGTGCCTGTGGGATCGGCTTTCCTGGTTGCGGTTGATATACGTAAGGGCTCGCCAACATTTGGAAAATGGTACGGCCGCGAGGTTTCAGCAGATAATAAACTTATGATCTATGCGCCACCCAGTTTTGCCAGAGGATTTGCCGTATTAAGTGATTATGCTGAAATTCAATATATCTGCACAGGCATGTACAACAATAAAGGGGAGAGCGGTATCCGCTGGAATGATCCGGCAATCAACGTGGAATGGCCGGTTAAAAATCCTATTCTCTCAAAGAAAGATGAAATTGCCCAAACGCTGGCAGAATGGAGCGCCCGGCCTGAGTCGGATTTTTTCAAATACTGATTTCAATAAAGGCCAGAGTTTCCTGGCGCCGGGTATTGTTTTACTATAAGCCAATTTTAAAAATTCATTCATAACAATTAATAAACTGATACAATGAAAATTCTAATTGCCGGGGGAGCAGGATACATTGGTTCTGCGCT